>JALOQW010000025.1 GCA_025459275.1 Pirellula sp. | reverse complement strand
GGGGATGGAGCCGTACCGGCCATCGCACCGAACGGACTTGCGCCGGGAGGAGTAGCCCCTGCAGGTCCAGGCGTCGTGGGAGCGTTCGGACCATAACCACCAAGGTTGCTAGAGGTTGGCCGAGTGGCTGTCGGCGGATTCACTGCTGTGCTGTTGATTTGATTCGGAGTCGAGCGAAGGGACGGACTCAAGGGGCTGTTGGCGCTTGGCGAAGTCGCAGATCCCGGTGTTTTGGGGGCTGCCTGGGCGGTTGCTCCCGGAGTGGTAACCGAAGGACCACTTCCGATCACAGTGGAATCAGGCTTGCGCCCCCAGGAAAACATGTCAGAGCTCGGCATTTTCCAACCGCTCTTGCAGCCTGTCTGGGTTCCGGCCATCAATGCCAGAACGATTCCGAAGTGAATCCAGTTTCTTGTACGACTGCGCATGGCTATCAATCCTTTGGTAGCTTGCCCACGGAGCGATGTTGGTTCGATGGAACAGAGGTATCGGCTTGAATGATTTGGCAACAGCAGAATAATCGGAAAATTTTGCCCAATTCCCTCGATCGATTCCTTTGGCCCACACCGAAGGCTTTACGAGATTTTGCAGATTCGCGTCAATCCCACTCCACAACAATTTCCATGCGCATCGGACCAGGAGACAGTACCATTCATGCTTAATGAACACGAACATCGGATACGGGTCCACTACCACGAGGTAGACGGTCAGGGACGCGTCCATCATTCCCAGTATCTGAATTATTTTGAGCGAGGCCGAGTCGAGATGTTGCGCGCCTCAGGGTTCTCGTACCGGGAGTTGGAAGCGACCGGGATATACTTGGTTGTCCGCTCCCTCGAGTTGCAATTTCATTGGCCCGCACTGTTCGATGACGAATTGCTGCTCACAACGCGATTGGGATACTGCCATGGGGCGAGAATCGAGCATCATTATCGTTTGGTGCGGATGGACCCTGGCAATCCTGGCGCGGGTACACTCTTAGTAACGGGCACGAGTGAGATTGGCTGCATTGATCCGACGGGAAAAGTGAAGCGGCTCCCTTCCTTTTTGCAATTGAACTTGCGGGAGCGGTAGTCGTTCCGTGCACGATTGCCAAATCCCCCTTTACATCATTCGCTTGGAACGGCTACGTTCGCCCCCGTGCCCGCCCGGGGTACTAGATGGAGTCATCTAGAGAGCAGGATCTGCCGATAGCTTGATCTGGAGCGACGTTGCATGCGTTCCGGAGGCTTAGACGGTGGTGCAAACCCGGGGGCCAAGACCATGAATTTTTTGCGATTGTTTACAGGAACCGTACTCGACGAGCCGGTTGAGTCTCGCCCTAAACGAGTCTTTCTGCACATTCCAAAATGTGGCGGATCTTCGCTGCACAAATTGCTAGCCGCTCACTTTCGATCGACCAAAATCTGTCCGATGCGACACAATCGATTGGAGAGCATCAAACCCCAAGCATTAGCGAAATACCAGCTTTTTTCGGGGCACTTCACTTGGGAATCCGTCGACAAGTTCATTCCTGGGCCCAAGAGTATTGTGACGATCTTGCGAGAACCCGTCCGTCGCCTCCTTTCGAGTTACTATTTCGGTCGCTCTCATACGTGGCGTTTTATTCGCAAGCACCCTCACTTCAGCGAAGCTCCCGCCGCATACGACCTTCACGGCATGGCCTACCGTCCAGCCAAGGAGCTGGAGCTGGAACAGTACCTCGATAGCCAATACCATCATCTTTCTGGACTGATGGTTCGTTGGATCGGAGGTGGCGATGGCTCCCCTGATGAAATGCTGGCAAGGGCCAAGCTACACTTGTCACAAATGGCTAGTGTCGGCCTCTTGGAGGATATGGAGTCAAGTGTTGAAGGCATCTTCAACGCTTGGTCCTTGCTTTGCCCAACGGCCATTCCTAAGGAGTTGGATCAATCCCAGTTAGCCAACATGTATCCGTGGTTGGAAGCGGTGGACATTCAGGAGTTGTCCAGCTCTGTCTCCGACATGCTGCAAGAGATTTGCGCGTTGGATATCGAGTTGTACGAGTATGCGAGGCAGCTAGTGATGTATCGTCGCAATCAGCGACAACTGCAGATACCGAAAACTCGAGCGGCCGCATAGCTGCGTGGTTGGAGTTTCAGCCTAGTCGCTTGGGGGTAGGAAACTCGATCAAAAATTTCGTTCCTCGGTCGACTTCGCTCTGAACACTAATGCGGCCTCCGTGGGCCTCGATGATCTTGCGAGTGGTCGGCAGCCCCAATCCCGAACCTTCTGTTTTAGTCGAATAAAAGGGCTCGAACATCCGCATGGCAGTTGTTTCGTCCATGCCGCAACCGGTGTCGATCATGTCGAGCGCTACACCGGTGGGTGTGGTGTAGGTTTGGACGATCAACTCTCCCCCGTCAGGCATCGCTTCTAAAGCATTTTTGACGAGGTTGATCAGTGCGGCCTGCAGAGCGCTGCTGTTCAGCCATATATGCGGTAGGTTGGGATCGAGATAGCGTTCGAGGCGGACCTGCAGCTTGTCAGCTTGTGCCTGGAATAGGTTGAGGACGACCGTGACTTGGTCATTGAGCGACGCGACGGTCATTTCCATGTCTTGCATCTTGGCAAAACGGAGGAAGTCTCGGAGCAAATTCTCCATCCGGTGGCACTGTTGGCGAATCATGTCGACTTTCGCAATCGCTCGCCGTTTCCCTGGCCATTGGCTGTCTTCAAGTTCTTCGCACAGCAGGTCGGTGTTCATGTGGATCACCGAAAGGGGGTTCTTGATCTCGTGGGCAAGCGACCCTGCTAGCTCGGCAAGCTCATGGTATTGACGTCGAATTTCGTCATCCGATTCACCGATGGACGATTCTGGTTCTTGGATCATGAGAGGAGTAACTCAACCATCGATCGCACCATAAATCCAGTTCCCCCTGCATCAGCCCACGGTTTACTTGTTTCAGCGAAGGCAGGCCCGGCGATATCGATATGTGTCCAAGGAGTTGAGCCCACAAACTCCTCGAGGAATTTGGCGGCGGTAATTGCGCCCCCCCAACGCCCTTCCCCTACGTTTTTGATGTCTGCTACTTTTCCAGCGATCTGTTCGCTAAAGAACGGGAACATGGGGAGGGGCCATGTGTACTCGCCGCACACGTCTGCCATGGACCGGATTTCGTTTTGCCAGTTGGAGTGGTTGCTCATCAGCCCTGCGACATCATTGCCTAACGCCACGACACACGCGCCGGTAAGCGTGGCGAAATCGACGATTTTCTCAGGGCCATGATCCAGCGCAACATTCAAACAGTCGGCGAGAACAAGCCTTCCTTCGGCATCCGTATTATGGATCTCGATGGTCTTACCGCTGCGAGCCGTAAGGACATCTCCTAGCTTGAGCGCATCGCCGGAGATCATGTTCTCGACCAATCCCATGATACCGACGAGTGGGCGTTTCACTCGCATCGCGGCCGCGGCATTCATGATGCCGAGCACCGTTGCTGCGCCGGCCATATCCGCTTTCATGGTGAGCATGCCATCCGTCGGCTTGATGGAGTAGCCGCCGCTATCAAACGTGACACCTTTTCCAACCAGCGCGATAGGAGCCGCGTTAGGAGTTGTTCCAGGATACTTGAGGATGACCAGGCGAGCGGGACGTGCTGAGCCACGAGCGACTCCCAGCAAGGCTCCGCACCGCTCCTTTTCGAGACGTTCTTGATCCCAAATCTCGATCTCAAGCTGATGGCTTTTCGCCACTTCCATAGCTTCGCTTGCGAAGGACTCGGGATACAAGTAGTTGGGTGGGAGGTTCACCAAACGTCTCGTCAGTTGAATCGACTGCCCAAGAATGTCTCCCATACTGACTTGTTGGGCTTGGAAATCGGCAAACTGCAAACAATCTGGCGAGAAGATCGACTTCTCGGCACGAAACAAGTCTTGTCCCATGCAAGACGACACAGCACTGGCAACGACAGCGCGTTCCTCGATGGGGCTGGATGCGAATCCGACCAATCGAACGATAGGGCGATTACGGGTCATCGTGCTTCGAATGGCCGATGCCACAGCTCGAGACGGTGTGTTCGTGGGGCTCTTGCCTCTGGCTCCTATGCCTACGAGAACCACGAGTGGAGTCGCGATATGAGGTGGCCCGTGCAGAAGGGTCACTCGGCAAGGTTTGGTCGACACATCGCCCCGTTCCAGAATCGGTGCCAACCATCCGTTGGTGGCTTGATTGAGGCGAGCGACGACTTCCGCATTTTTCCAATCTTCATCTACAGCGACGATCAACGCATCGCAAGCTACAGAAGTCCAATCGGACAGGAAAGACTCGGTTTTTATCATTGGAATCACAGAAATCGCGCCTGGATAGGGATCGAACGACCTTCATTCGATACCAGGAAACGACCCGCGTCAAGAAACCTTCTTACGGCGTCGCTCGAGGGAGTCATTGACGGTCGCAATGTAGCGCTGTCCGTCGGGGGTCCACGGCGCAAAAAGGTTGTAGTAGAGGATGTACCAAATCGCTGCGATTCCATCGGAAAGACCAATTTTCTTTCCTTCGTCGTAGGTTCTTCCGTAGTAGGAGATGGGCACTTCGTAGGTGCGAGCATGGGTTTTGCAGATCAATGCAGTGATTTCCACTTCCATTCCGAAGCCACGACTGGTCAGATTCATCGGCGCGAGAACATCTCGACGGAATGCCTTGTAACACGTTTCGATATCCGACATATTGCGATTGGTAAGCAAATTGCTGAGGAGCGTCAGAAACTTGTTTGCAACGTAGTGATAAAAATAGAGTACTCGGGACGCTCGCTTCACCAGAAACCGACTACCGTAAACGACATCCGCGACATCTTTCAAAATCGGATCGATCACGTCAGGAATCTCTGTCGGGTCGTACTCGAGATCGGCATCCTGGACGATGAGGATATCCCCTGTCGACTCTGAGATGGCTTTTGAGATGGCAGCGGTCTTTCCCAGGTTTCGGTCTTGGCGAAACCAGCGAACGCGGTGGAGATTGGAAGCAGCCTGGGCGATTCGCGCAGCCGTTTCGTCCGTCGAACCATCATCCACAACCACAATCTCGAAATCATCGAAAGGCAATTCGTGCAATCGCTGGAGGACTGATGCAATGGTGGCTTGTTCGTTGAAGGCCGGCACGAGGACAGAGATCTTCATCAGACTAGCAAGCCTCTCGCATCGACCGGATGCTCTGTCAGGGAACCCTCATCCATGAGGAAAAAAGTATTCTGCAAATTCACGCAGACGCAGATGTGATTCGGAATGAGCCATACTCGGTCACCGACCCGTGGCATCGCAAAGGTGTTTTGATCTGGCGTAGTGACTTCGCCATGTTCCTCACTCAATCGACTGATCTTGGCCTCCGGAAATTCCAGTACCCTACCGAATCCTGACTGGTCATCGACGCAATTGCGGTCGCTCGAAAGGGTCTTACTCCCTGCATCCACAATGAATTTCTGGTGCGACGGAACACTCACAACGGTTGCTAACACGCGGGCCGCGCATTGCTCGAGGGTGGCGACTCCGAGACGCACTTCATTCCAATCATTGTAGATGTACGTTCCTGGCCGGATTTCGTTCAGAAAAGGATTTCGATGCGAGACGGTCGCCGTCGGCGTCGATCCTCCGGAAACCGTTTCGGCGAAAATGCCGCATGCCTTGAGTTGATCAAGAACCGAGTGAAGT
The DNA here is from genome assembly GCA_025459275.1 of Pirellula sp. GTDB lineage: Bacteria > Planctomycetota > Planctomycetia > Pirellulales > Pirellulaceae > JBKCUI01. Next base: position 12,474 of record JALOQW010000025.1, on the reverse strand, counting down.
GCTTCGGCGTAACGATCCCATAGCCCAGGATCCGAGTTGGGAAGTAAGTGCCCTGGGAAACACATCAGTCCGCGGAATCGCAAATGCGACATCGAATCAATGGTTTGACAGAGCCTTACGGCATCGGCACTTTGAGGGATTCCGGTCCGGAAAAAGCCGACATCCAGGTCAACAAGAATATCCAACGTGATTCCTCGAGAATGCGCAGCGGCTTGCAATTGATGGGCTGCATCCCGCGAATCGATGCCGACCGTAATCCGCGAATCGATCGCCAGTTCGGCCAGCTCCTGAAGTCTCCGCGTCCCTACCGCTGGATAGGCGATCAAGATGTCGTTGCAGACGCCCCGCATCACGCGTGCCTCTCCGACTTTTGCAACGGTCAAGCCCGTTGCTCCACAGGCCAGTTGATCGCTTGCCATGACAAGCGACTTGTGGGTCTTCGTGTGAGGCCGCAGTCGCAGTTGATGGGAATCGCAATAGGCTTGCATCCTCCGAAGATTGTCTTGAACGGTTGGTCGATGAATCACCAAGGAAGGAGTGGGGTGATCATCTGGTATTTCAGGCCATTGCATGTTGATTCCTATGTCAAGATCGGTTCGAGCTTTGGCACCAGTGTGTACAATAGGAACCATGCAGACTAGCCCACTCCTCCACGAAAAAGATGCCTCACAAGGTTCCCCAACTGGGACGGTGTACCACTGCGTCTGCGGGCAGGAGTTTCCCGTCGATCCATCCAGCGGAGGCATCTGCCCCTCATGCAAACGAAAAGTAACTGCCGAGGCGATTCGCAACGCGAGCAGCGCCACGGTCAGCATTCATGACCTGAACTCAACACAAGAAGTCCATCATTTCGAAGTCGAGCCGTCCGATGCCTTGACGCATAAGGTCTTCGGTCACTTCCGAATCGAAAGGCCTTTGGGAGGGGGCGGTATGGGTACCGTCTACCGAGCTCTGGACATGTCCCTCCAGCGATACGTCGCGGTCAAGGTCATTCACCAACGCGGCGAATGTACCGATTCACGCCTCAAAGCCATGCTCCGCGAAGCGGTCGCGCAGGCGCGGTTGAACCACCCCAACGTCGTAACCATCTACTACGTTGGACGACAAGGGGAAGAGCCTTTCCTCGCCATGGAGTTGTTGCCAGGCCCAACGTTGGCCGAACGGTTGCAATCCTCCGGTCCGATTCCGTACGGCGAAGCGATCCTCTATGCGATTCAGGTTGTTGAGGCACTCAAGCATGCGTCTGAGTTTGATCTCGTCCATGCCGATATTAAGCCTGCCAACCTGATCATGGCTGGCGACGGCCGAATCAAATTGTCCGATTTCGGTCTGTCGCGCGTGCGAACCAGTGAAGACTCCGATCGGCCGATCTCTGGTACTCCGGCTTATGTCGCGCCGGAAATCGTGGCCGGCTTGGGCCTGAGCATTCAATCCGATATGTATGCGTTAGGGGTAACCCTGTTCGAGTTGGTTTTTGGAAGACTCCCTTTCGAATTGGTCGGGGAGACGGTGCGAGACAAGCTGCAAACACACCAGGTCGCGACGATTGAATTCCCAAAACCTTGGCCTCAAAGTGTTCCGCGAGAATTCAGTCGGCTCGTTTCCCAACTCCTAGCCAAAGATCCCAAAGCAAGGTTTTCCAATTACGATACCCTTTTGGATGAGCTCGAATCCATCGCGCCGGTCAGTACCACAGCCGCGGGCTACGCGCCCCGAACGATGGCGTTCATCTTGGATCAATTGGTACTCCTCTTGGGAATTGCCCCCTTCGCGATCACGATCTTCGCGATCAACGGCATGAAGCTCGCAGGAACTCTCAATATCCGATTGTTGATTCCCATCATCGCGTTCGCTTCGTTGATCGTGCCCGCCCTTTATCTTTTTGCGATCTATCGAGGATGGCCATCGATCGGGAGATATCTCTTTCAATTGAGAATTGTCGAAGAGCACGGTCTGCCGCCACGGAGAGAGCAACTCGTTCCGCGTGAAGTGCTCCGGAATGCTTTCGCGTGGTGTTTTCCGTTGGCCCTCTACGTTTCCCTCTCGTCGGTATGGCTCGCCCAAGCGATCGAATTCGGACTGATACTGTTTCTCGCCGTGAATACCATCACTCTCTTTCTGATGAGTAAACGCAAGGCGCTTCACGATTACCTTTGCCGCTCTCAAGTTGTTTTGGCTACGGACAAGAAAGTCAAGAATCGACATGCAAGCCATTGATGTGCGACTCGGACCTCGCAGTTACCAAATTCACATTGGAGTTCCCCATAAAGAGCAATTGGCATCCGCGATCCGGGAAATGTCTCCTGCGCCGTCGAAGGCCATCGTGGTCTTCGATCATCGGACTGAATCGATTGCAGAGCGAATCGCTTCACAAATCGGCTTGGATAAATCCCGTGTATCGATGATCGATATTCCAAGTGGAGAAGAGTCCAAGTCGATTTTGCACTTGGAGCATCTATGGAAACGACTGTCGAAGGCCGAAGCCGATCGCAAGTCCGTCATCGTCGCCGTTGGAGGGGGAGTGATCGGCGATCTCGCAGGATTTGCGGCAGCAACCTGGAACCGAGGTATTCGATTTATCCAAGTTCCGACGACGCTCCTCGCTATGGTCGATAGCAGTGTGGGTGGCAAGACAGGTATCAACTTGCCCGAGGCCAAGAATGTTATCGGTGCATTCTGGCAACCATGCATGGTTTGGTCCGACGTCACGACATTGGCTTCGCTCCCGACGCGCGAGTTCCGAAGCGGACTCGCGGAAGTGGTCAAGTATGGGATCATTCTCGATCCCGGCTTTTTCGACTACCTCGAATCCCACGCAACCTCCATCCTGACACGGGATGAGAACGCATTGATCGAGATCATCCGGAGATCCTGTCTGCTCAAGGCTCAGGTCGTTCAGGAAGATGAATTGGAAACGACCGGGCTACGCGCGGTTCTCAATTACGGACATACGTTCGGTCATGCCATCGAAGCGTTGACCGACTACGGTACGTTTCTGCATGGCGAAGCGATTGCGATCGGCATGACGATGGCGGGGCACCTTGCAGTCTCGATGAAGCGATGGCCCAAGGATGCATGGGAGCGACAGTCCCGACTCCTGGAGATTTTTGGGCTACCCACTCGTATGTCCGAGAGCATTGGGAAAGAGATCCAGGTCGATTCAATGATCGAAGCCATGATGCGAGACAAGAAAAACGCCTATGGGCGGTTGAACCTGATCCTTCCAACACGCATTGGACAGGTTGAAGGTGTTTCCGATGCGCCCCTGGACTTGGTCCGGCAATCGATCGCTGAACATCTCGGATCGCAGAGCGCCTGAACGTATCTAACGGAACAGCTTTTGGATCGGTGCGCCGGTGGAGATCGGGAGAGGGCGTCCTTGGGTATCGATAACTTCCGCAGCCGGATCGATTCCGAGTGCCCAATAAATCGTGGCGGCAATGTCCTCTGGGCCTACAGGATCCGAGGCGGGATAGGCCCCTTTGGCGTCGCTCTGACCAAAGATGGTCCCCCCTTGGATGCCACCCCCGGCCATCATGACGGTATAACAATCGGGCCAGTGTCCGCGTCCTTTGCCGTCGCGATCTCCAATCTGGGGACCACGTCCAAACTCACCCATCCAGAGGACCAACGTATCTTCCAGCAGTCCGCGGGACTCCAAGTCATCGATCAAGGTCGGTACGGTTCGATCGGTTGCAGGGAGCAATCGCTCTCGCAAGTCCTTGAAATTCTCTTGATGCGTGTCCCAGCCTTCGCTGCCGTTTCCTCCGATCCCTTGAGAGAAGTAAACGGTGACAAAGCGAACTCCGGATTCGACTAATCGCCGCGCCAACAAACACGATTGGCCATAAGTTGTTCGACCATAAGCATCGCGAACCGTCGTATCCTCGCGACCGAGATCGAGCGCGTCTCGAAGTCCGGTGGAAGACAGGATCTGGAGTGCCTGCTCCTGCAAAGTATCGAGCCCCCTGGCTTCCGCACTCCGCTCGATAAGTCTTCGATCCTCATCGATCAACTTGACCAATTCCCGCCTTCGTTCGAGACGGTTCAGATCGATGTCGGCAGGTAACTGAAGCTCAGGCAATGAGAAGTCGGGTGCATTGGGATCCGCCTGAAAGAAATAGGGATCGCATTGCTTCCCCAAAAAACTCGCATGCTGACCCGGCGAAATCGCGCCATCGCGAAGCACGTGAGGATACGCGACAAAGGTGGGGACTCCGGGAACGGGTTTTGAGAACTTGGCTACGGTGGAGCCATAGGCTGGATACAACTCGAGGGTATCTCGTAGCCGTATATCATCCGTCGGAGGTCGCTTCCCTGTCAGTGAATAATAGCACGCTGGATTATGGTTCTTCATGTCGTGATGAACCGACCGAACCTGAGCCCATTGATGCAATTGCGCTCCCCATCGTGGTAGATGTTCACAGACAGGCACACCGGCGATCGAAGAACTGACCGCCTTGAACTCACCGCGGATGCCGTCAGGAGCCTGCGGCTTCATATCAAACGTATCGATGTGGCTCGGTCCACCGTATTGATGAAGAAAGATCACGCTCTTCGCTTTCGGCGGGAGCCCAGGCTTTCCCTCAACGCCCCACGCATTCCCCAATCGGTACGCGCTCCAGAGTCCGGCAAGACCTAGCCCTCCAATCTGAAGCGATTTGCGTCGAGTGAGCATGACCTATCTCCCTTTTTCTGTACGGTGTTCAACGCAGAATCGAGAACTCTTTACTGTTCATCAGCGCCCAAAGAATATCTTCGAGAGCACGGCGTTCTCGATATTGGTCGATCGTCGTTTGTTGCTGGATCGCAAGGGCGATTTCATCCAAGTTCTTGGGGCGATCCTGACTCGAGTTTAATACCGATACCGCTCCTTGCAGTTCGCGATCGCTTGGTAGTCGCGACAAAGCCGACAAAAACAACTCGCGAACTTTGTCTTCGAAGGGGATATCGGCGGTCACGAGTCGTCCGATGCGGTTGTTGGGTTGAGCAATCCGTTCGCGAACTTCTTTGCCGTTGACGAGAGCCAAGGATTGTCCCAACGAGACTTGGCTCGTCCGTTCGCATTCGCAAACCAGCAACCGATCGGGTTTGCCAAACGTCTTCAAGAAACCTTTCTTGCTCGGAACACCGGGCATCTCCATGGCTCGCCGAATCGGTAACGATCCCTCTTCATAACCCGGATGAACCTGGGGAAAGGACTCGCACGCGTCGCTCACTGCATCGAGCAGCACCTCGGCTGCGATCCTTCGCATTGGATACGCGGCGAAGTAAGAGGCGTTGTCCAGCGCCGAGGCGTCCGGTGACTCGACACCTGATTGCCGAGCGAAGGCCGCACTGCACAGAATCACGCGAGAAAGCTTCTTCAGCGAGTAATCCTGATTTCGCAATTCCCTCGCAAGCCAAGCCAGTAACTCCGGATTGGTTGGGGGATTGGAGTCCCGAAAATCGTCTGGAGGATCCACGATCCCCCGTCCGAAGTACTGATACCAGATTCGGTTCGCGATGTTGGCGTCGAATTGAGGATTGTCGTGGGTGAGCCAACGACCGAATTGCTCGAGGATCGTTCCTTCGGGCGCGAGACCATTCTCGATCAATGCGTTCGACGTGGCCAGGGGACGAGGAGGGACACGTTTGGATCGACCGGGATGCTGGATTTCAGGTGAGCGATCGGCCAACGAAATAATTTCGTCCCCGGTAATGATGTGTTTGTCGAGTTCGTCCTTTGGCTTGTTGTCGATCTGCTTGCGTTCAACGGTCGTAAAGTAAGCAGCCAGACCATAGTAATCATCTTGCTTCCATACATCGAAGGGATGATTGTGGCATTTCGCGCACTGAATGCGAACTCCCAAAAAGACCTGAGCCGCCGATTCCGATGTCGTGAACGGATCTCGATGCGTTCGATGGTAAGAGGCGGGAGGGTGGTCGTAGGTGCTGCCAACGCTCGAGACCAACTCGGAGATCCACGACTGCATCGATCGATCGCTAGCGATCTGTTGGCGTATCCAACCATGCAGGAGAGCTGCCCCTTTGGGACTCATGACTTTGTCTTCATTGCGGATCAGATCCGACCATCGCATCGCCCAAACGAAATCAAATGCCGGGTCAGCCAATAGCCGATCCACCGTCTTCGGAACTTTATCCGGGTCTCGATCCTCCACGAAGGTGAGGGTTTCGTTGGGAGTCGGCATTCTTCCGACGGTGACCAGGTACAAACGCCGAATGAAGGTCCAATCATCGGCGGGTGGCAGCGGGGTAATGTTCAGCTCAACGCACTGAGAATCGATTTTGGCATCCAACGGGTGACGGACAGTTGAATGCGCGAGCGTCTCGAGAGCGGCTTCTTGAAGAAACACGAATCGCGAACTGGCACGGCCTGACAAATAGGTCGCACTGAAGCTGACATCCATTGGTTTCTCAGTCTGGATCCATCCATCCTCTGAGACCTGCACGCCCGAAGGAATACTCGGTTCGATTCTGGCCCAGCGCGTGACGTCTCGAATCGAGCCATCCGCAAACTTGGCCTGGACAATCAATCGAGATTTCCGAGTGCCGGGAGCAACACGCAGCGACTTCGGCGAAATGTCCAAGGCGACCAGCGGGCTAGCATGCGTCGAAGGGGAACCCTGTTGTATCCATTCGAGCAACCATTGGTATTCCATCGAATCGGTCTCAAAGCGTTTGCCTCCTTGATGAGCGACCTGCCCCGAACCTTTCTTGAGAAGCAAACTTTCGTGAGGCTCCCATAAATCAATGCGTCGCTGAGAAAACTCTCTCGCCAGTCGATAAAAGTCAAACTCCGGATCGTCCCCACGAAGACTCAGCCGCATTCCACCTTTGCCGTGGAGATTGCCGTGGCAGGTTCCAAGGTTGCATCCGCTTCGAGTCAACACCGACGTGATTTCGCGGTCGTAAGCGAATGGGGCATCCTCTTCACTTGATATTGGGATAAGAAGACTGGAATCTTTCAGTCGAATCTCCAGTTCCGAGGATCCGGTGGATCGATATTCGAGCTTGCCACCGATCACTTGAGCAATGTTGGGATCATGTACTCGAACCTGCAGCTCGGGATGATGGCTGATGTCGACCACTTCCCCGCGTTCCGACTTGGAAAGAACCGAAAAATGGGCAGGGTAGCGTGGGGTCGTGGCCATGTGGGCTGGGATCACCCTCAGTTGCCATCCCTCGGTGACTTGCGGTTCGTCAGCCACCGAGACTGTTTCCAGACATCCCAGTGCGCATAGGAACACAACATGAGTCACGAGACTTCGATGAAGACGGATTGCGAACCGCGGAGGGAAGTCGATCATCGGATCAACCGCATTACTGGTTGGGTGCAGGTGGGAAGGTGGGGTGGGTGAAAGTCCAAACCGGTTGGACTAGCCCCAAGCAAGAGTATAGCTGAAGATGCTGCAACAAGCACCCTTTCTTTGACGGAAGATCCGCGACGGCATTCCTTGAATCATGCAAGATCAATTCACCAACGCACCTGTCTCTCGGCTTATCGGTTTCGATGTTTTGCCTGCCACCGAGGAAGATCGGTCGCAAGGAAAAGCGGTCGTTGTTCTAGAGGCAGATGAGAGGCTGCACAATCCGATGGGCAGAGTTCATGGTGGGATTCTGTCTGCGTTGGCAGATGCCGCGATGGGGATCGCATTCGGACGAACCCTCGACGATGGACAAGATTTCTCGACCATTGATCTTCATATCCACTTCATGCGTCCCGTTCGTTGCAGTCGCTTGACCGCATCGGCTTCCTTGGTGCAGCGAGGTTTGAGAATCGGCTTCGTGACATGTACGATCACCGACGAACGTGCACGCATTATTGCCCAGGCAAGCTGCAGTTGTACGAGCGTAAGCTAGCGATCGTTGGAACGATCTCGGTCGGACAGACTTCGATTGGACAGATTTCGATCAGGGCGCGATCGGGCCAAGCGATGATGCCTTTCGGGTCGCGTATGCACGCCCCATCGCAAGGCTTCGTCTTGCTCATAGCGTTTATTCAACGTCAGGGCCGTGAGAGCCTTTGCGAGCTCGAATCCCAAGTAGAACGCGTGCGAGACGTCGACGTTCTTGGATTGCGGCAACTGCATCAAGGCGTCCATGATCTCGAACGGATCCACTCCTCTCAAGTGGACATCGGCAGCCATCACGTGAATCTCTTGGCCATCGATGGCAATTCGGTAGTTGTTGTCCTTGATTTGCGACGCCATGGCAGCCAGGCTGTCCGCCGACGGGTGATTGCCATTCGGATCACGAAGCATCACGAGTTTTTCTTCGAGATGTTTGGGAGGAACCCGATGACGGACTGCGTACGCGACCAATCGGCGTGCCAGGTCGCATTCTCGAACGGAGGACTGGGCCCACGGAATGACCTGGGTCGTCAAGACACTCGTGATTTGCTGTTCCTCGCAGAAGCCCAGCAATACTGTATTGATCGCGGCCGAATCGCTATCGGTCAGTTCCGTCAAGTTTCCGATCCCCATCATGATCGGCGCTTCGGGAAACATTCTCCGGGTGGCGAGGTACCGTCCAAGGGATTCGGAAAATCCGCAGCCAATCGGTTCGAGGATGGGGTCTAAGCGAAAGTTCACTTGGGAGTCACTCAGGGTTTGTGCGGTCTCGACCATGCTCCGTTCGTAGTCTGCTGGTGTATCGGGCACGACCACAACCTCAGCACCCCAGTCTTTCGCAAGGTGTTTGTTTTGGCTGTTGACCGACAGAACCAACGATGCGCCCGCTGCCGTCGCTGCTGCGACTTCCCATGGATCGAATGAATCGATGGAAATGAGAATGCCCAGGTCGATGAGTCGCTTCACGGCTTCCGAGACTTCACTCCAACGAAAGCCTGGTTCGCAGCCCAAGTCGATTCGATCCGCCCCATCGCGAACGAGTCGACGAGCTTCCTGCTCCAACTGCGACATCGTCAATCGCGGTGCGTAATTGATTTCAGCGATGATCTCAATATTGAACTCGCCGTAATCATCCGATCGATGCCGCTTGCTGCCGAACAGCGTGGGGAGGTCCCGAACATCTTTGGGGCCGCAATCCACCGGGATTGTGAATTGCTTTCGGATTTCTTCCAAGTGAGGCTGCAAGTATCCAGGCAGGAGAATGCGAGTTGTATCGGGAGGAACTTGGATGTGCCGCATCAGCCATTTCGGAGTCATCAAGGCTGCGACAGTAATCGGCAACACGTCGATGCTGTAGGCGAAGCCATGAGCTTGGGATAACTGATGCGCGATTTCGCGCACCGATGCTTCGGCTAGGCGTCCGGTGACTAAGTGAATCGATTCGCGAAGTGGTGTCGACATCATCGATGGAGGCGTGCGCTCGTCGTTTCTCTGATTACTCAATATTCAGTATCGTCCCTCTTGACCCACGTTGCACTTTACCGGAACATGATCGAAGCGAGAAGCACTAGAAACGTTGCGCAATGGATGCGTGCTGTTTGTGGCCGGTGTTTCTCGCTTTTTTTTTCTGCATCGCATGATTGAAGTACTGATTGACGATCCCTGGTTTCTCGTCGTTAACAAGCCGATCGATCTTTTGACGCAGGCTGTGCCTGGCGTTCCCAATTTGCAGTCGCAGCTGGTGGAGCAACTGCGCTCTGGGACTTCGAAACCGTTTGTGGGTATGCCTCACCGTTTGGATCGCATGACCAGCGGCGTGGTGGTCATCGCGCGAAATCAACGCGCATTGAGAAGGCTGTGTGATCAGTTTGCCGCTCGATCCGTTCGTAAACAGTACTTAGCTTGGGTGATGGGAGACACCGAGGAACAAGGCTCATGGCAAGATTGGATTCGCAAGATCCCCGATGTCGCGAAAGCGGAGTTGGTAGATGAGCCGAAGGATTCGGAAGCGACCGACGCGAGAGTGGCGGAACTCGAATTTCAGACCCTGCATCGCGGGAAAGTGGCTGGGCACGGCCCTGTCAGCCTCGTGCGCGTGATTCTCAAAACAGGTCGCATGCACCAAATCCGTGTGCAATTTGCTGCACGAGGGCACCCGATACTGGGGGATGCCCTCTACGGAGGTGGGATCCAATCGAACGAGCAGCCCTGGGAAACGCGCGAGCCAATGATTGCCTTGCACGCGTCGCGATTGGAATTTTCGCACCCGAAAACCGCCGAACGGGTGGTCGCACACGCCCCCGAGCCGGCGGCCTATCCCTGGACGCTCCCCGAACGGTAGACTTCACTTGGCACGCTATGTGCGGTACAGTGATACGGTGTCGATGAGAGAACTTTTTGACAGTCGGCAAGAGATCATAAACACGAGGAAGAGGAGTTTGAATTATGGGGCATGCTGCAGAATTTACGGACGCCGGATTCGATACCGACGTACTGCAGTCAGGTGAGCCGGTATTGGTCGACTTTTGGGCAACCTGGTGCGGCCCATGCCGCCAAATTGCTCCGTTGATTGACGAATTGGCTCAGCAATATCAGGGATCGGTCAAAATCGGCAAAGTCAACGTCGACGAAAATCCTGAATTGTCCATGAAGTATGGAATCAATGCGATTCCTACCCTCCTGCTGTTCAAGGATGGAGAAATCGTCGAGCGATTTCAGGGAGTGCCTCCTCGAACGCGACTAGAAGCTGCGTTGAATTCCGTGAGCGCATAACGACCGCAGGTCCTGAAACTTCAAGAAAGGCTTGCCGTGGGCGAGCCTTTTTTTATGGCACGGAATTTGTTACGTGATCTAAAGGGCCAGAAGCTGCGTAAGCCATTATGGCAACTTACCCCTCCGGGGTTAAACCGATTGGACCTTTCCTATCAAACCTTCAGAGATTTGGAGCGATCAACATGAACTCTCCCTTGAACGGCTGGAAACTGGCGATTCTGTCAGGTGCCCTGGCGGCGCCAGTCGGTTATTGGTTGTTCTCCCATTCTTCCGTATCACCAAGTCCGCTCTATGCACAGCAACTGGCGGAATCGACACAAGCTCGAGTGCAGCTCGAACCGGAACTCCTCGCCCACGCCGACGCTCTGTCGCGCGTTTTCCGTGAGGTCTCGAAATCGGTCAAGCCATCCGTCGTGAGCATCAAGTCGCTTGTCGAGCGTCCGCGCATGTCCCGCGGGATGCGAGGACTCCCTCCTGAGTTCGAACAATTTTTTGGCGATCGCTTTGGGATTCCACTCGAGGAAGATGAAGAAGCACAACTTCCAGGCGGCAAGGTGCAAGCTGGCTTGGGTTCTGGAGTGATCGTCCGCTCGGATGGATACATTCTGACCAACAACCACGTTGTCGAAGGGGCTTCGGAGCTCGAGGTCTACTTGAGCGACGAAACCAAATACATCGCCAAAGTGGTCGGAACCGATCCACGAACCGATTTGGCAGTCCTCAAGATTGATGCGACAGGCTTGGTATCCGCTCCAATTGGCGACTCGTCCAAGGTAGAAGTCGGAGACTGGGCCATCGCCATCGGCAGTCCATTCGGATTAGCGCAAACGGTGACTGCCGGGATCATCAGTGCAACGAAGCGAACGGATCAAGGCATCACCCCTTACGATGACTTTATCCAGACCGATGCAGCCATCAATCCCGGCAACAGCGGTGGTCCGTTGTTGAACCTTCGAGGTGAGATCATCGGCATCAATACGGCCATCGCTTCGCGAGGGGGCGGATACAACGGGGTCTGTTTTGCGGTTCCCAGCAACACTGCATCTCGTGTCCTTGGCGATTTGATTTCGTCGGGCAAGGTATCGCGCGGATTCGTAGGCATTCGGCCCGCTTCCGTAACGCCCACGATGGCGCAACAGTTGTCGTTACCGGAGAACCAGAAAGGTGCGTTGGTCGAACAAGTCACCAAAGGGATGCCTGCCGAAAAAGCCGGAATTCGGGTCGGTGACGTAATCGTCGCCATTGATGGTGTCGCGATTACATCCGACTCGGCTATGCGCCGCGCCATCGGCGAGACCAAGCCGGGTGTGACTGTCGCGATGAAGATTCTTCGGGAAGGCAAGACGATGGAGATTCCTGTCACCGTTGCCGCATTGGATGAACAAGCCTTGGTGGCGAGTGAACGCCAAGCTACCGAAACCATGCAACGTCTCGGGATCGCTGTTGAAGAAGTTCCCGTCGAAATCGCTCGAAGGTATGGACTTCGGGAAGGAGAAGGAGTGGTGGTGACCGGTGTCGCTCGCCGAGGTCGATTCATCGGAGTCAACGTCGGCGATGTCATCGTGTCCGTGAACGGTAACAAGGTCAACTCGACCGATGAGTTCTTAGAAGTTCTCGGCGAACTGCGCCAAGGCCAACCCGTCACCTTTGTGATTCGCGACGCCGAAAGCGAGCGCATGGTGACCATCCGATAATCCAGATGGCGAGCGGCGGGTGTCAACCCGCTGTTTCTCGCAGCATCTCCGCACCAAGCTCCATAAAACGATCCCTGTCTCCCCCTCGTCCCTTGCAGGAGATGCTGCAAGTCCGCCGAGGCGGAGGGGTGAGGGGTTTCAATCGCTGTGAGCCG
>JALOQW010000296.1 GCA_025459275.1 Pirellula sp. | reverse complement strand
TCGGGCAATTCCTCGAACAGGTTCTGGGGAAGCGCAGCGATGCGGTGCCTCGAAAGGTAGTTGTGCGTCAGGTCCTTGTCCCGTAGTCGGAGGACTAGCGTTCGAGTTCGCACCGGATCGTGCTCGATGAACCATTCAGCGGCGTGCCGCAATCTCGTGCCCGACATGCTCACGTTGCCAACTCTAGGCGGGTAGGCCGCCTCTTCACTCAGCCGCATCAGCTGATACGCGACGGATAGCTTCTGCCGCAAAGGTATTGCAGTCATCCGCGAGGTCATCTACCCACTCTCGGATTCGATCTCGATGCAGCGCATTTTCATAGCGTCCTTTCGGCAGATCCACGATGAAGGGAACAACGGTTGCGGTGCGGAAACGCTCCATCGCCCTTTCCATGGTCCTTTGAAGCTGGGAAGCGAGCGTCAAATTCTCGCGAGCGCTCATCCCGTATTGGTTTTCGATCAATGCAGCCAGCCGTTTTGCCGCCCGATCTTGCCATCGCAGAGTCCCGCGTTTCCAATCGCCGACCAGGGACAGCTTCTGAACTCCTCGAGTATCGGCGTGAACCACGGCGGCTTCACATGCGGCACCGGTAAGCATGACGACCAGCATCGTCTTTTCCCATTGATCGTTGCCGCGAGCGCGGGCTAGTCGCGATTCGATTTCCACATGCGCGAGCGCAGCCGCGAGCGGCTTCTCGAGCAGTTGCAGTACTTCAATACCAGCGATGGCACAAGCGGTTCGAGTGCTGATGCGATGCATTTGGTCATAGCATCCCGGAATCGTGACCACTGCGTGAGACGCATTGGGTTGCCGGTATCGAGCGGCAACCGTGAGCTGTCGAATCACTGCTGCCACCAAGACTTCGGGAGGGACCCTTCGACCGCCGAAGGGTCGTTCGAGCATCGGTAATCCGTACCAACGCTGCAGTCCGTAAAAAATGTTCTCGGGTCGTTGCACGCGCTGAGCCACGGCTGCCGACCCTATAGCGATGCGCTCTGCATCGCTGTAAAGCATGTTTCGTAGTTGTGTCGAGTCGCCATCAACAATGACGTCCTCGACTTTGTGTTCGGCGCTTACATAACTGACCCGGGAGTGGATCATTCCCAATTCGATGCCGATGGGCTCAAAGGACCGGAGCGAGGTGGAGGTGCCTCGGCCGAGACTGGTCGGTCTCTCCAGCAACATCTTCGGCAGCGTAGCGTTCCCGACCCGGGCCGACGCGGAAGGAGCTGGTCGTTCGATCAAGTTCAATTGGTACAGCTTTTCGAGTAGATCATGAGCAGACGGACAACGATCCTGAACCTTCTTGGCAACCAGCCATTGGAAAACCGAGTCCAAACGGAGATCGATATCTCCACGAACCTCATAAAGGGCTGTCGGCTTTCGATGGATCTGGGCCAGAGCCGTTTGGATCGCCTCCCCGGTAAACATGGGGCGTCCGGTCAACATGTAAAAGAGTGTTGCCCCCAGTGAATACAAATCGCTTCGATGATCGACCAACTCCGGTGTATTGATTTGTTCTGGAGACATGAACTCAACGGTACCGACAAGCTGATTTCCAATCGCACTGTCGCCGAGGGATCGTATCTCACGAAGGACTGCCAGGCCGAAATCGAGGATCTTGAGGGTCCCATCGACGGTCAGCATCATGTTTCCTGGTTTGATATCCCTGTGCACAATGCCCAGTGAATGCGCATACTCCAAGGCTTGGGATGCTTGTCGAAGGATGGAAAGGACGTCGGAGGTTGGCAGGATGCCCTGAGCTGCGATGCGTTGAGCCAACGATTCGCCTCGCACCAGCTCCATGACAAGGTAGTGAAGTCGATCACCTTCTACCTCATGGCAGCCTGCGTCAAACGCTGTGACAATATTCGGATGCAGCAGTTTCGCTTGAGCTCGAACTTCTGAGTAGAACCGCTCCACGGCCTGCGGGTCACGCGACAAACGTTTGGGAAGGATCTTAATCGCGACCTCTCGGTCCATCGTGCGGTGCTTTGCGCGATAGACCTGCCCCATCCCGCCCGCGCCGATCTTCTCCAGAATAACGTACTCGCCGAAACGAACGCTCTTGGGCTGATCAGGGGATCCGGGACTGGTGAGCGATAACTCAAAATCCAATTCCTCGGCCGATCGAATGAACGGCTCTTTGGATCCGTCGAGCGAGAACTGCCGCGTCTCCGCGTGGAGCGATGCGTTTTTGGGATCTTTGGGAGGTTGTTGCATGGAACGGGTCGTATCCTTCGTCATGGAATAGAATAATCGACTCGAAGTCGGTTCGACCATACACAAAACGGATTCCAAGTGACCATTCTTGATCTTCAGAACGTCAGCCTCGTCCGCGGCTCAACGCGTATCCTCAACCAGATAACGCTGCGGGTTTCCCAAGGTGAGCATCTGGCCCTGCTCGGCCCTAACGGATGTGGGAAATCAACATTGCTCAAATTGTTGATGCGGGTCTTGTACCCCTCCGTGGTCGATGGCCAATGCGGGACAGTCCGATTGTTCGGTGAAACCGAATGGAATGTTTGGGATCTTCGAACCCGTTTAGGATTTGTGAGCTCCGAACTCGATCAGCATTTTGTCGGCGGCCGATCCGGTCGACTCTCCGTCGCTCAAGCCGTTTTGACCGGATTCTTTTCCTCCGAGCTGGAACCCGACCCAGAACAGGTGACTCCGTCCATGGTCGAGCAGGCCAAGCGGGCACTGGAAATGATGGAGATGGAAACGCTCAAGGACCGATTGCTCGGACACCTGTCGACGGGTGAGCGACGGCGCGTCTTGCTAGCCCGCGCGATGATTCACCACCCCCAGGCATTGGTCCTCGATGAACCAACGACAGGCCTCGATCTTCGCGCCCAGTCTCAACTCCTTCGCATTCTCGAACGCCTCGCGCAGGATAGCACCACGTTGCTCCTCGTCACACACCACTTTGAAGAACTGTTGCCTTGTATCCAGCGAACCGTACTGATGCGATCAGGCGAGATTGTTTTTGATGGCGCGACCAACGAAGCCATGGATCGCGAACGCCTGAACGCGGTATTCGGCGCGGATTTGAGAGTCGAAAGGACGGCGAGCGGGCACTGGCATGTCCGAGTGCAAGGGTAAGGTGGCGCAGCCGGGCTTGCGCTCGATTCTAAGCGGAGCGGCGCGAGCCGCCCGGTGACGGGGATGCATGAGTGTCGTTATTGTCGCGACTCACCGTACCGCTCGCGCCGTTACGCTTGCAAGGTGAAAGTGGTTCAACTTCCTTGTGATCCAGGATCTTTGGCAAGATCCACTACGCTCGTTCGGTTCGTTGAACGGTCTTGCCTTTAGGCCGGTGGATCTGGGATCGCCGGCGGTGCAGGTACGGGAGCCGGGGCAGGTTGCGGTTCGACCATAGGAGCGGGTTGCACGAATTCCAACGGCTGATTCATGGAAGGCACGCCGATCGTGGATGGATCGAACGGACCGCCGCTCACCGGCGGCATAGCCATGATCTCCTCAGCATCGCGTGGGGTCAGGAATCGACCTCGTTGGTATGCATCGGACAGCATCGAGCCGTTGAGTGCGTCCTCGGTCAATCCAACCTGGTTATAGGTCAGCAACGAACCCTTTTCGCGATGGAAATCCCGAACCGACAGGTTGTAGTCGACGAGGGCTCGGAAGAGTGCACTTCGGCTTTGAGCCAATTGCTGTTGAGCCTGGAGCAAGAATCGAATGTTGTCCAACCCTCGATCGTATCGATTCTGCAAAACTTCGATTTGATCCAAGTCGGCTTGGACTCGGTTGTAGTTGATTTGCAGTTGTTCGTAGCTGCGAGCGATCTGACGCGCCGAGAAACTCAAATCGTGCGAAATTCGAAGTTGCTGTTCTTCCAAAAGTGCCATATCGCGCGCCAAACCAAGTTGCGCGGAACGTACGGCGGTCGAGGCTTGTCGCAATCCAACCGGGAATGACCACTCCAGCCCGGATCGCCATTCCTGGAAATCCAACGTCCCGAAGCTCTCGAAGGCGCCATTATTCCCGGTCAAGTGATCTCCACCGCCACGAATTCGGTATTGGGACAAGGCATCCAATCGAGCCCGTCGGTTCAATCTCGCGGCGATCAGTTCCAGTTCGCGACGTTTGATGGTCCACTGTTGGCGTCGAACCTCGACTCGGTTATTGATGGCGTCGCTCAATGCGGCCTGCCAATCGAACATGACCATCGCTTGCAATGGTGTGGTGCTTGGTCTGATAAGGCGTCCGTCGGTTGCAGTGAAGCCAATCATGTACCGAAGTCGTTGCTCGGATGCAAAAATCCCTTGATTGCCTGCAAGGGAATCGTTCACTTGGGCATCGAACTGGTAGAAGAATGCGCGAGCCTGAGCTTCCGATCCCTGATTATCCAGCCCAACGCGGAGCCGCTCGCTTGCCTGTTGCCACGATTTTAACGCGCTTTCGCGACCTTCCAGTTGGGCTTCGAGATTTCGATAAGCAAAATAAAGTTCCCAATACGCCGTCTCCACGTCGTTGATCAACTGAATCACCCCAGATTCAAAATCGGTCAACGAAATGTCGGTGTTGATTCTCGCGATGAAGACACCGTTGTACTGACCAACACCGGCATTCGGGCCGGCGATCAAGTTGAAGGTCGTACCCGCACCTTGCATCATCGGTTGACGCCATTCGGCTTCCACACCTCCAACGAAGTTACTTACTGTTGCTGGCACGGGTGGAGTGTTGGGGTCATTATCGTTATCAGCCAAAGTATCGCTTCGGAAATAGAGCATACTTGGCCTCATGGCAAACACAGCACCGGTCGCAGTTCGTTTCTGGATTTGGTAAAAGTAATTGCCTTGTGTTTGTCCAAGCCCGATATTCGCAAATTGAAGAAAATTGCCGCCTGTACCTGGAGGGCCAGGGATAAACGGAGGGTCTGTCTTCTGCCAGAACAGTTGCGAACTGACGGTTGCATCGAAGGCGGCAAGAGCCGCTTGGGTGCCTCCCAAGGGGTTCAACTCAGTGAGGGCTGGATCGTACTCGGTCGGTCTGCCTTGCGGAGCGGGGACCACGGTGCCGCCAAGGTTGCGCAACACATCGCTACTCTCAAGAGCCAGTCGAATTGCGTCCTGCAAGGTCAGATCGAAAGTCGGCAGATCCCGAGGGTTCTGCAAGGACAGCGGATCGAAGAAACAGCTTCGCCGAATTCATTACTTGAGCCCCATGCCTTTGGAGATGGAAGATGCATCCAGCCCGGCCGATGCGGCCGGTGCCGGCGCCGGTGCCGGAGCGGGCGCTGCCGCAGCCGGCGCGGCGCCAGCCGCGGGCGCAGAAGCGGCTGCCTCGGCGTACTTGCCCACGTATTCGATCTTTGCCGCTTCGCGCATGGCCTTCATGTCCTTCGCGAGGATGTCGCGCTTGCGCTCGTTCAACAGAAACTGCTCGATGGCGGGAGTTGCCTGCTCCAGCGTGACCGGCTGCGAGCGCGACCCGGCCAGGACGATCACCTGCGCACCGGTTGCCGTGGCGTTGATCAAGGCCTGACCGTCCTTCATCGCAGCAAAGGTGCCCAGGCTGGCCAAGGGCAGCTGCTCTGCGGCACGCACCGCCTGGTTGCCACTGAAACGGAAGTCGTTTGCCTTCAGGTACTCGACGAAATCGTTTATGTTCTTCGCATTCGACAGCTGGCTGCGCAACTGCGCCACCTGCTCGGGCTTGGCTTCGATGGCAATTTCCTGCAGGCTGTAGACGCGACGGTCCTTGAACAGCGCCGGGTTCGCTTCGTAGTACTTGGCGATTTCCTCGGCCGTCGGCTTGGTGGCCGCCTCGCCCGCCTTTTCGAGATAGGCGCGCGACACGATCTCGCGCTTGGCCGCCTCGAGCTGCTGCATGACGCGCGGATCGCGATCGAGCTTGAGTTCGGTGGCCTTCTGCAGCGCCAATTCCTGATCGATCAGCCGTTCGAGGATCTGCTTCGACGCCGCTTCCGCCTGCTCCGGCTTCAAACCCCGCTGCTGCTGCAACACGAAGTTGATCTGGTGAACGGTGATCTCTTCCTTGTTGACCTTCACCGCGGTCTGCGACGCG
>JALOQW010000295.1 GCA_025459275.1 Pirellula sp. | reverse complement strand
AGTTCATGGCATTGTCCGCTCGCGTGCAACATCAACGCGAACAGCAGCCTCGGGCCGCCGCCGCATAACCAGTAAACAAACACTTCCGCGACTTCTCGATAGAAAGCGAATTCGAGACATGCCAACCATCATCGCTCACACCGCCGTGGTTGATCCCCGAGCCGAATTGGACGAAGACGTTCGGATCGGGCATCATTGCGTGATCGGACCGCATGTGAGAATCGGACGAGGAACTCGCCTCGAAAACGGAGTCACCTTGACCGGCCACACGTCGATCGGGCGGGACAATCGGTTCTTCCCCGGCTGCGTGATCGGGGCGGATCCGCAGGACCTTTCCTACCAAGGTTCACCCACTCAAGTCGCCATCGGGGACTGCAATGTCTTCCGCGAATGCGTGACCGTCAATCGCGGAACGGAAAAGGACCTCGGCGTGACCAGCGTCGGCAGCAACTGCTATTTCATGGCCAATTCCCACATTGCACACGATTGTGTTGTCGAAGATCGAGTTATCACCGCTAACAATGTTATGCTCGGCGGACACGTCAAAGTCGAGCACGATGCGACGCTGAGCGGTGGTGTCGCTGTCCACCACTTTGCTTCGATTGGCTGCTACAGTTTCGTAAGCGGGCTATCTCGCGTGCTGCAAGATGTGCCACCCTACATGCTTGCTGAAGGTTTTCCTGCCCGACCACGCTGCGTCAATGTTGTGGCACTCAAACGAAAGAACTTCACCACAGCTGCGATTCGAGCCATCAGCGAAGCCCATAAATTGCTCTATCGCTCCAAGGTTGGCGTCAAGCATGCCAAAGAGATTCTTGAAGCAGATGGCAATCTATTACGCGAACTCGAAGTATTGTTCGATTTCATCGAGAATTCTCAGGAAGGCCGCCACGGCCGCGGGCGAGATCGTCGTTCCGCAGCTGCTTGACGACCGACAGGTAGCGACATGTCGAATCCAACGAGTTCCAAGCTCCGAATCGCGGTCATTGGTGGCGGCCATCTCGGGCGCATCCATGCAAAGCTTCTCGCGTCGCGCGATGACGTGGCTCTCGTTGCCATCTGCGATCCCTCAGAGGCAGCGCGGCAAGTGATTGAGTCCCAACTCGGACTCCCAACGCGATCTGACTACGAAAGTCTCTCCAACCAGATCGACGCAGCCGTTGTTGTGACCCCGACCGTTCTTCATCATCGGATCGGCCGATGGTGTCTGGAGCAAGGAATCCACACGCTGATTGAAAAGCCGATCGCCGCGTCTCCCCGAGAAGCCGATGATCTGATCCACTGTGCCGATCAGCACCGATGCGTTCTCCAGGTCGGTCATGTAGAGCGATTCAATGCCGTTTGGAAGGCCGCGAGTGAGGCGATCGAGCCTTGTGCGATCTTGCACATTGACGCACGACGAGAAGGGGTTTACACAGGCCGAAGCACCGACATTGGTATCGTATTGGACTTGATGATTCACGACATCGATCTCATCCTGAGCCTCATTCAGCAACCGGTCGATTCCATTCGTGCCATGGGGCGTTCGGTCCTTGGCGAGCATGAGGACTTTGCCATTGCAGACCTGGTTTTCCGAAACGGAACCACTGCCCATTTGAGGGCTTCGCGGCTCTCTCCAACCCCCGTCCGAGCCATGGAGCTCCACGCAGAAGATCGCTGGGTTTCGGTGAACTTCGGCGCATCGACTTGTTCGGTGACGCGCCCGACCGAGGCGGTGGCTTCTCGAGAGATTCAGGCTGATGCGCTGCCGGCGTCCGAGCGACTCAAAGTGAAAGATGAGATGTTTACGCGTTGGTTGGAGCAGAGCGAGCTGAAACCTGTCGCGGTCAACGCCATTTCCGAGGAACACACCGACTTCATCGATGCCATTCGCCAGGAGCGATCGCCGATCGTCTCTGGTCGAGATGGAGCTCAGGCCCTCCAGATCGCCTGCGAGATCGCTCATCAAATAAGCTCGCAGTCTCAGGTCATTGGCGGAGTCATCCCCGCATCCAAGCTGGCCGCCGCTCGCCGCCGTGCTGGCTGAGCACAATACCGCTCAACCAAGGTAGTGGACGTTGCCAAACTTCCCGGTGCTCAAGGATCTTTGGCAAGATCCACTACACTAGGTCAGTTCATCGAACGGTGTTGGACTTGGCCGACCGTCTCGTGATGGTGGCTACGATTGGGGCCAGGTTCGGAGGACATGATCAAATCAAGGGGCGAGACGACGCCAACGTTACCAATGATCAATCCCTACCAACCTATTGAGTCCGAATCCACGCTTGCCGCACCCTCAAAGGGTTGGCGAGCCGAGGTAGCACTGTCGTTGGCCGGTCTCGTAGTATTCTTGGCGGCGCTGGTTATCGAAACAGCCTGCATTGCAGCGGGGCTAGGTTTTGTAGAACCGGTCTCGATGGAGACCCTGATGGAGGGACTCGGGAAACTGACGATCGGAGGGGTGATGCGTCGACTCAATCCGTTGGACGGGCTTGCCCTGACGGGCATGCTCTTAGGAATCATTGCACCTGCGGTTTATCGTCGACCAACACCGCTTTCGCTTTTAATGACGTACGCTGTCTCTCTGATCGTCTGCTCCTGGGGCATTGCGCTCATCTCACCATTATTCCTCCTCCCCGTCCTAACCGGCAACCTAGCTAGTTACGACGGGGAGTTCTTTGAGGATGGTGCTGCCACATGGACAGCCATTGGACTCTGGCTGTATGCGGTCCTGATCTACGCGGTCATTTCCCTTCGAAGAGTTCTTGCTTCAAAAAAGTATAAGCAAGCGCCTGCATGAAGGCGGATTGGCGGTTATTGGCTGCGCCGCCGTGGCCCCCTTCGATGTTTTCGTAATACCACACCGGATGCCCCATGGCTTCCATCTTGGCCATCATCTTGCGTGCATGACCAGGGTGGACGCGGTCGTCGCGCGTCGAGGTTGTGAACAGGACTCGCGGATAGCTCACGTCCGGCTTGACGTTCTGGTATGGGGAAAAGGTTTGGATGAAGTTCCATTCTTCGGGAACATCAGGATTGCCATACTCCGCCATCCAAGAGGCACCGGCCAAAAGTTTGTTGTAACGCTTCATATCCAGAAGTGGTACTTGGCACACAGCGGCATGGAATAGATCAGGATAGAGGGTCACCATGTTGCCGACCAAAAGTCCGCCATTCGATCCCCCTTGGATTCCAAGGCGTTCCTTGCGGGTGATCTTACGTGCGATCAGGTCTTTTCCGACAGCAGCGAAGTCTTCGTATGCCTTGAGGCGATTCTTCTTTAGTGCCGCTTGGTGCCATCGAGGGCCGTACTCCCCACCTCCTCGAATGTTGGCGACGACGTAAACGCCTCCTTGGGTCAACCAAGCTCGACCGACCGTCGCACTGTAGCTTGGCTGAAGGGAAATCTCGAATCCGCCATAACCATAGAGGAGCGTCGGATGATCGCCCGTGGGTTTCAGGTCCTCACGAGCCACCATAAAGTAAGGTACCCGCGTTCCATCAGCACTGGTTGCAAAATGCTGGCTGATGACCAATCCCTTCGAATCAAAGAAGTGGGGCAGACGCTTCAACTCCATTGGGTCACTGCCGATGGTTCCCATCGACAAGGTAGTCGGAGTCAGGTAATCGGTCGATGTCATGAAGTAATCGTTGGACTCATCCGGATCGACAGCGGATACATTCACCGTCCCGAACTGAGGCGCACCCCGCATTGGCTCACGCTCCCATCCTTTGGATGTGTGACGAAGAACTTCAATACGATTCTTGACATCGTCCAGAATGTTGATGATCAAGTAGTCCTTTGTGAATGCAAAACTCGACAATGCTGTTGTATCGGTGGGCTGGAAGAGTACTTCGAAATCCCGACTCCCCGACATGAAGGCTTCAAAATCGATGACTAGCAAGGAACCAGCAGCATAGGTGCGATTGTTCACGCTCCATGGTTCTCGCAGTTCGACCGCCATCCACTGTCGGTTCACCCCTTTGTTCGCGGTGTTCGGCACATCGATCTTGACCAGCTCTTGGTTATCCTTGAGCAAGTAAAGCTCGTCGTTGTAGAAGGCGATGTTGCGGGTCACAAAATTCCGTTCGAAACCTGGGGAATCATCGTGGACCGCACCGATCGACATGTCGGTGGATTTGCCCTCGTACAGAATCTTTGCAGACTCCATCGGGGTGCCGCGTTTCCAGAGCTTTGCGATTCGTGGGTAGCCGGAATCGGTCATACTTCCATCACCGAAATCGGTCGCGATAAAGACATGGTCGCGATCCACCCAGGACATGCGTCCCTTGGCTTCAGGGCGATTGAATCCATCGGTGACGAATTCTCGCTTGACCAGATCGAATTCGCGAGTGACGTCCGCATCGGCGCCACCGCGCGAAACGGATATCAAAGCGCGTGTGTAATCGGGTCGGAGGAGCGATGCTCCTTTCCACACCCAGTTCTCCTTTTCCGTCGCACCCAAGGCATCAAGATCAAGTAGCACGTCCCAAGCAGGTTCCGCTTTCTTGTACTCTTCCAAGGTAGTACGTCGCCACAAGCCTCGTTCGTTCTTTTTGTCGCGCCAGAAGTTGTAATAGAACTCACCATGTTTCACTACGAACGGGATGCGGGCGTTGGAGTCGAGGATCTCGAGCAAGTCATTGCGCAGAGACTCGAACTGCGGATCTTCTTCGAATCGTTCCTGAGCCTTGGCATTGCGAGCCCGCACCCAATCGAGCGCGACGTCGCCTCCTACATCTTCTAACCACTGGTACGGATCGTCCTGACTGGCCGCGGCAGCATTCGTCGCGGTGGTGGGTTCTTGAGCAGTCAACGGTATCCCTCCGAGTACGAGCCAGGGAATCATCCAAAAACGGGTCCAGCGATGCATGCTTGTCAACTCCTGAGACTTCTTTAGTTAGGATCCAGATTTGACTCTATTCTAGCTCAATATCAACCCACACCAGTCGATGGTCTGAAGCTTGAACCAGTTCATTTCCATCTGGGGATTCTTTGGCGGACGGCCAATAGACCCCGCTGGCAACGATACGGCAACCCACAGAAGGAAGGGCGAAATCGATTCGAAGGTTCCCAGGGTTCCGATCATTGAAATCGCCCGTGTCGTGGGCGGGATCTGCTTGATGCCGGGCGTTCGCTTCGCCGGACTTCTCGGACGCTTCGACTCCCCCTTGGCTTGAAGGGACGGGGCCTTGAGCGATGCGAGGGTGCTTGATCAGTTTCTGGATCGCATCTCGCTTTCCATCGCCATCGAACGGGTCCGCATTCAAATCACCGAGAATGACGAATGGCGACCCAGGGGGCAATCCGCCTCGATTTCCTTGGTCATCGATCAAGTAACTGGCATCGCCATCTCCAGAGATGTAGTCGATCCACAGTCGAATCTCGTCGTGATTGCGACAGCCGTTGCGATCTTCAGGGCCATCGAACACGGGAGGCGTTGGATGGGAAGCAAGCACATGAAGGGTGCGATCCCCTATCTGAATAGGCACGTCCCAATGCGACTTGGAACTCAGCCGCAATTGCTTCCACACTTCATCCGAGTGAAAATATTGGTCGCTCTTGGGCCTCAAAGCTCCCGGCATGTCGCTCCAAAGGAACTTTTGGAACGTACGCACATGATCGGACACGATCGGAAATCGACTGCAAACGATCATCCCATACTGACCGGGGAACGCACCATATCCCCACGCATCGTCGGCTTCTCCGAGCCGTCCATTGTTGTTTAGATCAAGGCTGGACGGCTCGCCAGTATTCACGGGCGCCGTGAATGCATAGCGGAGAGGACGTAGCGCGTCCTTCGGAGCGCCGGGTTGTGGTGTTTGAAGGAAACGACTTAGCAACAACTCAGCATTGGGTTCGGCGTAGTCGACTTCGTTGAGTAGCACGACATCAGGTCCGACGCATTGCACGATGGTGGCGATATCAACGATTTGTTTGTCGCCACGCTGCAAGGATTTCGTCAAATCCCCTAGCCCCTTCCGATTCATGGCAGTGTTGAAGGTAGCGATCCTCAGGGCCTTGCCCTGAGGTGGAGGCACCACTGGATATCTTTTAGCAGGTTCTTGCGACAATCCGGTCA
>JALOQW010000294.1 GCA_025459275.1 Pirellula sp. | reverse complement strand
TTCATCCCTTTGGTTGCATTGCATGGCGAGAACGTGGTCGACCCGAGCCCGAATATGCCGTGGTATCGCGGTAGCACGTTGATGAGCTTCCTGGAGTCCGTCTACATCGGTTCGGATCGCAACCTGGAAGACTTCCGGCTTCCGATTCAATACGTGAACCGTCCCAATCTCGATTTTCGTGGATTCTGCGGGACGATCGCGTCGGGGATCGTTCGCAAAGGGGACGAGATCATGGTCCTTCCTTCCAAGCGAACCAGTCGCGTCAAGCGAATCGTCACGTTTGATGGCGATATCGACGAAGCGTTTTGTCCCCAATCGGTCACGCTGGTTCTCGAAGACGAAGTCGATTGCTCGCGAGGGGATATGGTCGTCCGACCAGGGAACGTTCCAAAGTTGAGCAACACGTTTGACGCGACTGTTGTCTGGTTGACTGCCGACGCCTTGATTCCTGGCAAGACCTACTTGTTCAAACACACTACGCAGACTGTGGCGGGCCAGATCGATTCGTTGCGGTATCGCGTCGACGTGAACACCCTTCACCGTACACCGGCACCTGACTTGCAATTGAATGAAATTGGTCGCTGTTCGATTACCACCAATCAGCCATTGTTCTTCGATGCCTATCGCCGCAATCGGAGCACTGGTTCGTTTATCATCATCGACCGGATCACCAATGCAACCGTAGGAGCAGGGATGATTTCGGATCGCGATGTCGTCCGTCAACGCACGGCGGCTTGGGAAGCCGAAGAGAAAGTGACTCAGGGAGAAGTCGTTCGATCGGATGTCACGAGTGACGAGCGAACAGCGCGATTCGGTCAAAAGCCTGCAACGGTTCTTCTGACAGGGTTGACCGGAACCGGCAAGTCCACCATCGCCCGAGCCGTAGAGCGTCTGTTGTTCGATCGCGGCAGAGCGGTGACCGTCATGGACGGCGAGTTGATGCGCCGTGGTGTGAATGTGGACCTTGGCTACTCCACGGAAGATCGAAGCGAAAACCTGCGACGCTCATCCCACATCGCAAGATTGTTCAACGATGCGGGGCTCGTCTGCATCGCTGCGTTCGTTGCCCCGAGCCAATCGGTGCGCGATCGGGTGGCGGACGTCATTGGACGGGACCGATTCTTGGTCGTTCATTGTGATGCGGACGAATCGACTCGAAAGGCGAGGGATACCAAAGGGCACTATGTGCAAGCGCTGGCAGGCAAGATGCCAAACTTTCCAGGTGTCAGCGCACCTTACGAAGCGCCGGAGAATCCCGATTTGGTTCTCGATACCGCAGCCATGTCGGTGGCACAATGTGCTGAAGCGATCGTGGATTTGCTGACCCAACGCGGCTTCATCCGTTAGCCCCAGGCAACTGCCCGCTCGATCGCTCGATCAATCACTTTGTGCGAGCGATCCAGCCGCAGCCTAATGCGCGTGTGCCATCAAAGACGGCAGCCAGTTGCCCCGGTGAGACACCGTTCATCGGTACCGCAAAATCGACATGGAACCGACCGTCCGCATGTCGCACGACGGTCGCTCGTTCTGGCGCGGAGTTGTAGCGGATCTGGACCTCGCACTCTTGCGGCGTATCGATTGGAAAATCGACCAACCAGTTCGACGAATCTGCTTCGAGCCACGATCGACCTAACGCTTCGGGTGGTCCGATCACAACGCGATGTGATTCCGGCTCAATCGCTGTGACGAAGTAAGGAGTGCCCATCGCGACGCCGATCCCCTTGCGCTGGCCGATAGTAAACCCCTCGATCCCTGGGTGATGCCCGACGACCTTCCCGTCGGTGGTTACGATCTCGCCTGAGGTATCGACACCACTTCGGTCGCGAACGAACTGGGCGTGAAGACCACTCGTCACGAAACAGATCTCTTGGCTGTCTTTTTTGTCCGCAACGCGCAGGCCGATCTCACCTGCGATCCTCCGTATCTCTGATTTGTGATACCCTCCCACGGGCAAAAGCATACGAGGTAAGAGCGTTCGAGAAATCCCGGTCAGAACGTACGCCTGATCTTTGTCGTCGTCCAAGCCTCGATGAAGAGCAAAAGGGTTGTCGGGGTCTCCCGTTTCAAGCATCCGTGCGTAATGACCGGTGGCGACATAGTGGGCCCCGACGGCGTCTGCGTAATCAAATAGCTTTCCGAACTTGATCCAATTGTTGCACTGGACACATGGGTTGGGAGTGCGCCCGTGGTGGTACTCGTCCACGAAGTAATCCACGATCCGTCGGAAATCGGATTCGAGATCGAGGGCATAAAAGGGAATTCCAAGATTGTCGGCTACTCGGCGGGCGTCCGCTGCATCGCTGGCGCTGCAGCAGCCTTGCTTGTGGTCCAGCCTCCCTTCCAAAATCGGCAAAAGAGGGTTCGGACGCTCGGACCCTAGATCGCACGCCTGACTCGATTGTTCGCCATGGCGCATGAAGACGCCGACAAGGTCGAAACCTTGCTGCAAAAGAAGATGCGCCGCGACGCTCGAATCGACGCCGCCGCTCATGGCCAATACCACACGTTGTTTTGACATGGAGTTATTGTAGGCACAGGATGACAGGCATGGGAGACTCGCTTTCCGATCGCTATACTAGTTCTTGGATCGGCTGAACTTTTTCGCCGCTTCATTTTCGTCGCTCAATCAACGATTTCTCATGAAAGCCATCGCCGTTCGTCCGGGAACCCCCAACAGTGTCCATCAGCGCGATATCCCAATGCCGCACATGGGAAGTATTCCGGATGGAAAAGGGATTCTCGTCAAAGTTCTAAAGGTGGGCGTCGACGCCACCGATCGCGAGATCAACGAGGCCTTGTACGGCAATCCACCTCCGGGAGACGACTATCTCGTTCTCGGACACGAGTCGTTCGGGATCGTCGAGCAGGTTGGCCCGAACGTTCGAAACATTCGTCCCGGTGATTACGTGACGGCAACGGTGCGTCGTCCCGGTGGGTCGATCTACGACAAGATCGGCACTTACGACATGACCAGCGAAGAGACCTACTACGAACGTGGTATCAACCTGCTTCATGGCTATTTGACAGAGTATTTTGTCGACCACGAAGACTACATCGTTCGCGTTCCCAAAGGTCTCAAGCACCTTCACGTTTTGATGGAACCGATGAGCTGCGCGGCAAAGGCTCTTTATCAAGCTTTCGAAGCCCAACGCCGCATGAAGGTCTGGAGCCCCAAACGCGCATTCGTGCTTGGAGCCGGTCAGATCGGTCTGCTGTCGACTCTGATCCTTCGACTGCGTGGCCTCGAAGTCTTTACACTCGCGCGAGCCAAAGGTCCCCACCTGAAGAGCTCGATCGTCGAGGGGCTCGAAGCCACCTACGTTCCGACTTCCGAAGTCAGTCTCGAACAACTGACCACGAAGGTTGGCAAGGCAGACCTGATCATCGATGCGACGGGTTCCTCGCAAATCGCATTCAACGCAATGGAGTGCCTTGGCCATAATGGAGTCCTGGTCTGGACCAGCATTACCGGTGGCAAGAAAACCACGACCGTGCCGTCCGACAAGATCAATATCGAATGGGTTCTGGGAAACAAACTGCTGTTGGGCAGCGTCAACGCCAACCGAGAACACTTCGAAATGGGTATTCGAGATCTTGCTCTGGGTGAGGTCATGTTCCCTGGCGTCCTTTCCAAGATCCTGACACATCCCGTCCAAGGCCTCGATCAGTATGGGGAAATGATGCGACTGCTCGTTGAAGATTCCTCAGCTCTCAAAGTCTTCGTTGATGTCGCCGACTGATACTCGACTCCATTGAGCAAAGCAGTCTTATGAGCCAACTGTTCGAACGGATCAGCCCGGTGACTGGCGAGGTTACATGGGCTGGGAAATCCTCGAACGAGTCTCACATCGAACAGGCAATGGAGGGGGCGGACCGAGCCTTTCGAATCTGGAGACAGATCCCTCCCTCGGAACGGATGGCGTGCTTGCGTCGCTACGCAGCGTATCTTGAACAGCATCGCGAGACCATCGCTTCGAGTATCACGCTCGAAACAGGCAAGCCGCTTTGGGAAAGCCGATTGGAAGTAGCAACGTCCATCTCAAAGGTCGATCTTGCGATTCGAGCTTTTCAGGAACGACGGGGTTCGACGGTACGTTCATCGGCCCCAGGGGGGATGGTCAGTGAAGGATCTGAAATCGGCTACCGTCCCATCGGGAGCGTGTTGGTGCTCGGGCCATTCAATCTGCCGTTGCACTTGCCAGGAGCTCATATCGTTCCGGCACTGATTGCGGGGAACACGGTCGTTTTTAAGTCAAGTGAGAAGACGCCTCGGGTTGGCCAGCACATCGACCAGGCCATGTCGGCCGCGGGATTGCCGTCCGGTGTGTTTCAACTACTGCAAGGTGGAGCACCGGTCGCCGTCCATGCCATGCAAACCCCGTCGCTTGGAGGCGTTTTCTTCACAGGTTCGAGGAACGGAGGGCTTGCGATACACCGCCACATGGCGGGGCGTCCCGAGGTTCTGGTCGCTTTGGAAATGGGGGGCAACAACCCGCTCGTCATCGATCAAGTCTCGAACGTGGAGGCAGCCATCGAAATCATCCTGCAGTCGGCCTACATCACCAGTGGGCAGCGTTGCTCGTGCGCGCGGCGGCTGATCCTGGTTGACACACCTAGCAATCGGGATCTCGTTCATCGGCTCGCTGGCTGTTTGCCAAAGATACGTTTGGGGCATCCGATGGCAGAGCCCGGTCCATTCTATGGAACCATGATCGATCTCCCCTCGTTGCAGAGGGTACTCGATAAGCAAGCTGAGTATGTTGACCGGGGCATGAATGTGATTTGCCCAGCGGGTACTCGCTCCGACATGCCAACCCAGTTGACCCCAGGCCTTCTCGATTCCAACGATGTCGAAACCGAGGACGAAGAAGTGTTCGGACCGCTTCTGGTCTTGCGCTGGGTACGCGATCTCGATGCAGCGATCGAGCAGGCGTCACGAACTCGTTACGGATTGTCGGCGGCCATCCTGAGTGATAATCCAGACGCATGGAATCAGTTTCGACGAGAGATCGATGCTGGAATCATCCATTGGAATCATCCGACGACTGGGGCGACCGGCGTTCTTCCGTTTGGTGGTTTGGGGTGGAGCGGCAACCATCGTTCGAGCGGCTACTTCGCGTGCGATTACTGCAGCGACCCCACTGCATCTCTATTTCGAAACACCGTCGCTAAAGCTTCCGGATCGCCCATAGGATTAGAGGGGATCTGGAACGAATCATGAACGAACGTTGGACAGAGATTCAAATTGATGGCTTGATCGGGCCCACGCATCACTTCGGCGGTCTTGGAGTTGGGAATATCGCCAGCCAAGAAAGCCGTTGGCGACCTTCCCATCCACGAAGTGCCGCCCTGGAAGGTCTCCGGAAGATGGAGGCAGTCGGCGATTTGGGAGTGCCCCAATTTTTCCTCCCGCCGTTGATTCGCCCTGACTGGCAATTTCTCGAGCAACTGGGATATCGTGGCCATCGGTCCGACATCCTCAAACGCTGTGGCGATCAAGCGCCGCAACTCCTGTCTGCCGCCTACAGCTCTTCTTTCATGTGGACAGCCAACGCGGCCACGACCGCGCCCGGCCTGGATACCACCGACGGCAAGTGTCACGCGGTCATCGCCAACCTATGTTCATCACTGCATCGAGGGATCGAGGCCCAATCCCGTTGGCATCAAATCCAGCAATGGCTGGTCGATACTCCCGAGATCGAAGTTCATGCACCCCTTCCCCCTGTTCACCCGCTCCGGGATGAAGGTGCAGCCAACCACATGCGACTATGGGGTTCCTCTGTCCATGAACCCGGTTTCCATGTCTTCGTCCATGAACCCAAAAAAACTGCCGAACAAATAGATGCGCCGAAGTACCATTCCAGGCAAGGGGAACTGGCTTCCATGGGGGTGGCGCAGTCTCTGCAGCTGTCGCCCGGGCGATACGCATTCTTGGAACAGACGCAAAAGAGTATCGATGCGGGTGTTTTTCATAATGACGTGATCGCGATGAGTCACGGTTCTTGGTTGATTTGCCACGAAGATGCATTCGTAGACCAGACCTCGCGTCTTCTGCAGCTTCG
>JALOQW010000293.1 GCA_025459275.1 Pirellula sp. | reverse complement strand
ATTCGAAACACACAATTCGTATTGGAGAGAAAAGCCCACGATATCGAATTCATCGAGGGGAGTTCCCGTTTCCAAACTCCTCAACGGTTCATTCCGATTCCGCTCCGCTAACCGATCTGACTTCGCGCGAGGCATCTCCGGCCCATCGTTTTGTTCAAGATGAAGATCATCGGCGATTGACATCGCAGATCGCTCAGCTGCCCAAGCTGGAACAAGAGGTTGTTCAACTCCGTTTGGGAGAAGGGCTTTCGTACAAAGAGATTGCCGACATCACGGAACTGAGTGTGTCTCACGTAGGAGTCCTTCTGCATCAGGCAGTGAAACGACTCCGGAAATCGTTGGTTCCCCCCGATGGTATTGCGAGCGCATAACGCACAATGCTTCGCAATGAATGTTTCGGATCCATCCAACCATAAAACCCAACCACCCACTGCCATGACCATGAATCGCAACCCTTCAGCCGCAGACCTACCAGAATTTGAAGAATGGCATTTGACGGCCTTAGCCCTTGGAGAGCTGAGCCCGGAATTGGCGGATGCTACGCGCCGGCGACTTGAGGCCGACCCGGAGCTGGCTAAGCAATTGAGCGAGATTCAGTCAACGTTGGCCTGGATTGAACGAGACCTGAAGCAATCGCCTGCTGTCGCAGGTTTGGACAACGTGCATCGGGAAAATGTGCTGGCTCAAATTCGATCTGTATCAGACGGGACGTCGACCCCATCGGTTGCTCTGTCCACTGCAGGTGGAGCGAAAAGCTTTTGGACTACTTGGCGTGCGGCGGGGACATTGGGAGTCCTGGCATTGGCAGCGTCTGTGATCGTCATGTTGCAGATGAGTAGCACTCTCGACTTCCGGTCTGGGGTTGCTCATCGCGCTCCTACGACTTCCGCACCCGCGACTTCCGCACCCGCGATGGCTTTCCCAGAAGGGGAAGCGATTCAGGCCAAGGATCATAAGGCAGACGCGTTGAGTGCGAATCTTCCCTCGGATGAGAACGCAGAAGAGAAGGTAGAAGAGTTTTCATTGCGTCAAGATGCTGATGAGATGCTCCGAGCAAAAGAGCAAGCGAGTCCGGCAGCACCGGCAGCGAGCGACTCAGCGGGCAAATCGATGCGGTTCAGTCTTGAGTTCAAAGAGAAATCGGAATTGAGCGCTACTTCCTCCGTGGCGGATCGACTTGACTTTCGGCCCTTATCCGATGCACCGAGTGCTTCGCCATTGGCTCTGCCGCCTGGAGGAGGCGGCGCTCCGGGGGCTGCTCCGATGTCTGCAGGTGGTGATGTCGGTAGCAGGGGCGGACGCCGATCAGTGGAGATGGAGACACGGCTCTCGAATGAAGAGCTATTGGAGCGAGGTCTAACGACTCAAGGCAGGTTCTCTGAGCTGCAAGAGCAAAACGATTACGCCATACCTGACGAATTGCGCGCGAACGTTCCGAGCCTACGTAGGCGAGAGTCCCAGGTTGGGGACCGCTTCGATGCGATTCCCGAGACCCCCTTCGCGAATGTTTCCCAGCAACCTCTATCGACCTTTTCGATCGACGTGGACACTGCATCGTACAGCAAGCTTCGGCAATACGTTTTGGAGCAGCAGACCCTTCCTGCAGCAGATACGATCCGCATCGAAGAGTGGATCAACTACTTCGACTATGCATACCCAGGTCCTGTCGATGACTCACCCTTCGCTGCTCATCTTCGCCTGGCTCCCTGCCCTTGGAATCCGGAACACAAATTGGTACGTGTCGCGATTCAGGCCAGGAAGCAAGATACGGAGGAACGCCCGAACTCGAACCTGGTCTTTCTAGTCGATGTGTCAGGTTCGATGAGCGACACCAACAAATTACCCTTGGTCAAGCGCACGTTGAATCTGCTGACCCATCAACTGCGAGAGCAGGATCGTGTCGCGATTGTCGTCTATGCGGGCGCCGCAGGTTGCGTGCTGCCAAGCACATCAGGTGCCAACAAAGAGACCATTCTCGCCTCGATCAACGAACTGCAGTCCGGCGGATCGACCAACGGTGGCGAAGGGATCCAGTTGGCCTATCGAATCGCCAAGGAGAATTTTATCCAGGGAGGCGTAAATCGGGTTCTGCTTTGCACCGACGGGGATTTCAATGTCGGGGTGACCGGCACCGACCAGTTGATCGCCATGATGAAGGAAAATGCTCAGAGCAACATATTCTTGTCCGTTCTGGGATACGGAATTGGAAACTACAACGATGCCATGATGGAACAAGTCTCGAATCAAGGCAACGGAACGTACGCCATGATTGACAGTGAACTGGAAGCCAAGCGAGTGATGGTGGAACAGTTGTCAGGGACACTGATGACCGTGGCGAAAGATGTCAAGATTCAAGTCGAGTTCAATCCCGAGCGAGTCGGTTCCTATCGTCTCATCGGCTACGAAAACCGACGCTTAGCCGCCAAAGACTTCGATGACGATCGGAAGGATGCGGGTGAGATCGGGGCTGGACATCGAGTCACGGCCTTGTACGAATTGATTCCTGTTGGAGCTGCTAGTTCGCAAGGCGAGACGCTGTCATTACGCTACGCAAAGCAAGACTCACCTGAGAAGCTGTTGGCTGATAAGCCGAATACAGACAAGCCGAATGCCGACAACGCGGCTACGCCCCCATCGAAGGCCGATGAATGGCTGTATCTGAAGATCCGTTCGAAGAGACCGGAGGCTAGCGAAAGCACCCTTCAGGACTTTGTGCTTCGGGACAGCGATGCAGACTCGTACGACAGCGATCGATCCGATATGGATTGGGCAACGAGTGTGGCTGAGTTCGGATTGTTGATGCGTCGCAGCCAGTTAGCCGAAGGAGCCGACTGGGAGCGGACGTTGTCGCGAGCGATCGAGAGTGCTGGTTCCGACCCGTATCGCCGCGAGTGCATCTTGATCATGCAGCAGGCGCGGCGATTGATGGGCAAGTAGTTTACTAGGCGATTGGCTCGAGACTATCGACGCTGGAGTCCACCTTGGAGAATCGCTTGGATACCGAAGGTGAAGAACGCCGCCATACCAAAGTTCAGCACTTCTTCGCAGGGCTTGTAGCGGAGAACCAGGATATCCCCAGGTTGGACGAGGATTCGGCGTCTCGGATCCTCGTTCGCGCGAGCCAAGTCCACTTCGATCGTGATCTGGCCGTTGCAGGGGGTTTTTCGAATCACATACAAAATACCTGGAGGCACGGTTGCTAAGGACGCGATGCCACCACCAAGTCCTCCACCCCCTCCCGTTCGTCCGGGGCCAGCCAGCGAACCACCAGCCAAGGCCATGGCACCAAACACGTCGAGGTCATAGTCGCGAGGAATGTTGAATTCACCGCCAGGTAGCAATCCGCCAGTGTAGTAGACTTCAGCGTTTCGAGTTTCGATGTATACGATGTCGCCGTCTTCGAGGATGATGTCCTCTTCTCTGAAGTTAGGTATCACTCCAGGTGGCAGTCGCATCTGAATCTTCAGCGTGGTGGGGTCATCGGGGATCGGAGGTGGGCAGCCACAAGGATCAGGATTGCAGTAGTACTGTTGGTAAAACTGCTGGATGAATTCATCTCGCTTCTTCTGATCCGCCTTGGTCGCACGCAAGATCTTGATTTCATTCTTTGCGTTGACACCAGGTAGACCGCCAGAGGCCATCAAGGCGTGCAACACGTCGTTCTGGTAAGCTCGCAGTTTGATCATGCTACCGGTAGCAGAAAGGTCAGCACCGCGGACGAAGCCTCCCCCGCCACCCTGTCGTGTGCCAAATCGCTGTGCTTGGTTGATTTCACCACCGATGTCCTGTCGGACTACCACGATGTTGTACGTGCGCTCCTTCAACAAGGTAACGATTGGTCGGAGACGTCCTGAATCGGTGAGAATCTTCGCGTCGAGGTAGTACTTTCGGATCAGCTCTCTAGCTTGATCGATCGTCAGGCCTTTGACTTTGATCGGTTCCAGCAACGGCAGCTGAATCGTACCGTCGTTGATCACAGCCACTGGGAAGCCGAGAGACGGATCCAACTGGCTATCGATTTCTGGAAAGTTGACCGGTGGTGGTTCAGGTGGCTGATCGGGTGGGTTGTATGGAAGGATCCCTTCGATGTACACGCCCAATATGTCTCCTTCATCCAACAGGTAGTCTCTTGGAGGCTCTTGTGACAAACGAGATGGATCGAGCGGTACCAGATTAGCTTTGGATTGCGCCAGGAATTGCGGTGGCACTCGTTCCGCAGGGATCCCCGACAGAGGCTGCGTGAGTGTGGTGCAACCGACGCACAAGCCAACCCAGTGAGCGATTCCGATCCAACACAACATCGCAGGCCAGGACATGCGCCCCTTGCAAGGCACTTGCGGTTGCTTTGTTTGATTCCATCCGTAAGTCATTTCAGTTTCCTCGCAAACCTGGGGTCGCGGTTGTTGGATCGCGGAACGAGCTTGCAAAATGTGCACTCTTGGGACAACGAAAATGGGGAGTTACTGAAGGTTGGGATCCGGTACAGGAACGACCGGAGAGGACATCGGGAAGTTGACCGGTGCCTCCGGATCCCCATTTGGGTCCATTTCCAGGAGGGTGCTCTCAATAACTTCCGCTGCCGGCACTTGGCTTGTTGGCATCGCTTGAAAGCGTGGATCAATCGGAGGGACGGGATACATGCCGTTGTACTCCGATGGCATATGACCATGTTGCACGTACTGGTTTTGGATTCCCTTGGATGATTGGATCTGAGTCCAACCACCGATACCATCTTGTTCGGCGGCTTGGGCACCGTAAGGGAAACCGGAGAACCATGCCGCAACGCGTGCTTGCCCTTCGCACGATTGGTACTTCCATCCCCAATACTCGCGAGGTGGGAAGGCCGGAGTGCATCCGTCACCTCCCGCAGCGACCGCCATGTAGCCGGCCTTGAAGCCTCGAGCAAAGTCCTTCATGTACTGCTGATTCGCATAGCAGTGCTTGCGGCTATGCCACGCCTTGGAAGCCATGCACGTATGGCGATAGCCCATGATGCTATCGTTCCAATAGTGGTTGTATTGCCAAGACTGTTGCATTCCCGTCCATGCGGTGCACCCTGTCGATGACGCAAGCGACGCCCCAAGAACCATCATCGCTGCCCACTGCCATCGTCTCGAAGGCTGCCCGGGCAGTTTGCTTTCGCACTTCTTGTTGACTTCATCGACGAACATCGACGATTCCCCTGTAAGTTCGGATTTTCCAGCTTGGAATGCCTGCATTCCGCGCAGCGGGTGATACGAAGGACTCCACCCAAGTTGCTTTATCGCCCGGATTCGGATAGCGAATTTAGGGATTGTGCCGACGGCGACTAGATTCTCCGTTTTTTCACGATGCGCTGGGAATGCAGGGCTTGACGGTCCTGCCGAGGTAGAATGCGGGCGGCCGGGTATCACAAGAAGGGGTACGTTGTTGGTCGCGAAGCGAGAGACTATCGTGGAGCAAGTCCGATGGTTTCGCTGAAGAATGCGGATTGATCTATGTACGATGATGAGGGGCACGGCCCAGGAATTTCGGCATGGCTTGCAGGTTGCGTGCAAGCGGTGGCGATTGCGTTCATGCTGGCATCCCCATGGTGGTATGGAGCCGCGCCGTGGAGAGCGCATGCGATCGCTTATTCGGTTGGCATTGTCCTATTTTTCTCCATGGTCCTTGTTGTGTTGGCGGGTGCTACCTCGAGGCGATCGGATTGGTGGCCTACGGGTTTGTCATGGGGACTGGCGATGCTCGGTGGTTTCGCCTTATGGCAATCACGAACGATTTACGATTGGGAATCCACAGCGGGCACTGCTCCTCCTTCAGTGGAGATACAACGCTGGGCATTAGGATCTGCTCCTGTCCCGAGTGCCATTACGGAGGATTTGGTCCAGCCTCTTTCGACGGATGCAGGGTCGAATGGATCGACTGATTGCGGTTGGGATGCCGTGCCTGAGGAGGATCGCAAGCTGGCGTTGAGTGTCGAGCCTTCGACCACTCGAGCCGCCGCTGGGAGTTTTTTCCTGGCGGCACTACTCGTTTGGGTAGGAAACGCGACGTTTTCGCAGAAGCGGACATATCCTATCCTGCTGACGGCCATGACCTTGTTGGGATCG
>JALOQW010000292.1 GCA_025459275.1 Pirellula sp. | reverse complement strand
TCGTGCTTGGATGCGGAATCACGTTGGTAAAGAATTGGAATGCATGGTCGCTGACTATAGTGAGTTCGATTTCGGCCAAGGCAGACCGGAATCGCTACTCAGGGAACGTGTTAAGGATGCAGATCGAGCCTGGCTGCTCATCGCTTTGTCCCATGAGATCGATGACATGAGTGATCTCGGTTTGGCATTTGCTCCAAAGTATGGCACGGATTTTTTAGGTCGCATTCAAGCGTGCGCAGCGCTCGCTAACCAGTTAGGCGAACCGGCCTTAGAAGCCGCGATCGCCTCTTTCCAAGTGCAATACCGGGATGTCGCGTGGGTGAACCCATTGGCATCCACAAGCCTCCGAGGATTTCGAATGGCTCCAAATGTCAAGAAGTACCTGCGACTGCGAAGGGATTTTCGTCGTGGAGAAGCAGTACGCATCGCGTAGCGATAGGTCTCGATCGATTTTGAGTTATCGGACTGTATGGGACAATCCGGATGCCTCTGTGATTCGATCGAATGCAGCTCGGTAGGCGGCATAATGAATCGTCTGAGTGACGGCTCGAGGCCCCGCGATCTCAACTGCCAACGCGACATCTTTGTCGGTCAAGACAATCGGCGAAGCGCACAGCTTTCGCGCGACGTTGAGCAACAGTCGATCTCGCTCTTCGAGTCCGGATACCGGTTTATCGAGGTTTTGATCAAGCAAGTCGATTTGCTTGTCGGAGAGACCCGACGCGTGCAAATCTTCGAGGGCCAACGACGCGGCGTACCAGGCTCGGTCTTGTCGTGCGACGACCCAGTTGATCTGCGATTGCAACGCGGGTGAGAGCATATCCGCTTGGGAGGAAGAATGCATGCCCGTTGCAAATCGCTTGCCTGCGACAGGAAAATGGGCTAGCAAACGGTGCCATTGCTCCATCTTTCCATCGGGAATCAAATCGCCGAAGACTTTTTGCGTCGTGGCTTCGTCGGCCAAAGCGAAACGAGGAGTTCGGCTCGAGACCGCCGCCAATTGCTTGTTGACCACTTCTCGGGTCTCGAGGGGGGCTCGTCGAAACAGAGTCGGTGAAACCTGCGCTAGCGAGGTATCCGATATCTCCGAGGATTCGACGTCTACTACGATGCTTGGGCGCTCGGCGTACTTGCCTGACGTCGTTGTCAGATAGGTGTGGTTCTCGATTTCGCTGGTTGAGCCTGCGGTACGATCGCGATTTCCAAAGCCTCCACCATTGGTCGATTGAGGGATACCGGCACCTTCCTTCCATCGATTGATTGCGTTGTTCCCGGCAATCGATCCAATCATCTCAATCAATTGAGCTTCGGAATAGAAGGGGCGGCAGCGATCGATATCCTCATCGGAGATCAAATGAGGTTCCAGGGTCAGTCGCTTGGCAAGTGAGAATGCTACTTGTTCTTTTTCAGGGAAGAGTTCCCAATCGCAATCGAGCGCTGCAATTTCGTCTTCCGTCATCCCAACGCCGAGCAGTTTGGATTCCTGGTGACCCAAGCAGTACTGGCAGTTGTTGGCGCGAGCTGCGATCCAGAACAATCGAACTTTGAAGCCGTAGTCCAACGTCAGCAAGGGCTCCGGAGGCCCCATTC
Organism: Pirellula sp.; assembly: GCA_025459275.1. Lineage (GTDB taxonomy): Bacteria > Planctomycetota > Planctomycetia > Pirellulales > Pirellulaceae > JBKCUI01. The sequence continues at coordinate 5,853 of JALOQW010000292.1, read as the reverse complement.
GGCTGGCTGACTGCGGATTGTTGCTGGCAGATCCGCTGAATGGAAGATAGCTGGATGTAGGACTGTCGGGAAGATACTGTTTGCGAAGACGTGATTCGTACGTCACGGCTCTCGGATCTTCCAGTCCGGCTTTCTTCTCGTCTTCGGTCATTTCAGGTAGTGGTATCCTGGGAGATCGTTTCTTGAGATCCTCCAGATATTTCTTCATCACGGTTCGAGTCATTGGGGTGGCTCTCGGTTGTTCGAACGCGTGATCCATGGCATCGGATGGTTCCTGCGTAACCGGAGTTAAACGGTCTTGTGCGAGTGCCTTTGGTTGCATGCAGAAGCATGGAGCGATCGCAAAAGCCGAAACACACGCGAGGAGACTCCTCGCACAAGTGGTATGCGATAGTGGGAATGGGTTTCTTCGTGGGAATAGCATGATTGTTTTTGATTGGAAGATGGAATGTATTTCTGAAACGGACTTCGAGACAGTTATTCGACGATCTTGGACGAACCCGATGGTTCTGCTCCTTCGCGAGTTCCGATCGCTCGCCAAACGGTTAGCTCGACTCCCGAAGCGACCGTGTGAGTCGATCCATCGCAGAATGCGAGATTGACGTTGCCACCATGCTGAGAATTGGCCGTGGTCATGATGCGGCCGGGCGGGTACATACACGAACGACCATTAGGCGGAGCGATGTGGTAATACTCGGTTGACGAGTGATATCCGCGAATCCAAGGGGTTCCAACATTGGAAAAGCCTTGCTTGGACAGGTCCTTCAAATCGATGGCATAGCAGTCCGTAAACGCTTGATCTGTGGTGAAAGGTTGTGTCCCCGGTTGATAGGTGTCGGTCAAAGGAGTGGACTTGCCTTGGTTGTAGTCTCCGGTCAATCGCTCCGAGATCCCAGCGGTGTTGCTGAGACCATCCGTGATGGCGGCAAGTTTCAAGAAGGAGTCCCGAAAGAACACGCCATCGTTGGCTGGGACCTGTGGCATCGGGTTTGCGACGCTTCGGCTCCACAACGGTACGGTTCCTGAATTGACGTAGTAGTTGTTGATGCCACCGGCGTCTGGCGGAACCCAAGAGGATGGATCCGATGGGCAACGAAAGGTAGGGACGTTTGTTAGGCGAGCAACGTCGTTTGAAGGGTCGTTCCATTCGACTGTAAAGTTGACCAGCTGTGCCACTTGGTTCTGTTCCATGTAGGGCAAGAGTCGTGCATGAACCGATATCGAGCTGGTGGGGCCCAACAGGTTGGAGGTTCGCGAGATTCGCGAGGCTGGAAGCCGCTTGAAGGCAGACTCGTAATTGAGAGCTGCCATCATGACTTGTCGCATGTTGTTGGTGCATTGCATGCGACGAGCCGCCTCGCGGGCAGCTTGAACCGCAGGCAAAAGCAATCCGACCAGGATACCGATGATGGCGATGACGACTAATAACTCAACGAGAGTAAACCCGCGACGGGAGGATGAATTGCGCAACATAATATGGACTCGATCATTGGAAAGTATTGTCTGAGCAAGAAAGAGAGGCATCGCGATCCTGCAATCACGCGTCGGTTCCGCGTGCCTTTGAACGAACGGCACGTGAACGAACGGCGAGAGAATGGATCTGGGATGCAAATGAATGCCGATGTCGTTAGGTTCTGACCGAATGGTCACGAACCAACACCGGAGCACTCTTACGACAACGACGAGCGCGCAGAGATCGCGCTAGATAGAAATGATTTTCCGGGGAGGTCGCTTAGCTACCTCCAAAGAGCGCCCGAGTACCCGTTGATCCGATAAATCAAGATCACTGGCTGGGGGGGTACTTCTCTCAATCAAGGTCAATGCACAAGAGACGGTCCCAATCTGTCCATTCGATCGGGTCACTTCGCCCACGGGTTCGAGTGGACGATCGTCAACGGGCCGCCCGCCACACCGAGAACAGGGGCGGGAGTCGGGATCCGAGTGAGTCTCGCTCTGTATCGAGGACGGTTTCTGGTCATCTGCCCACCATCGACCGTCCCATGAGATCAAGTCAGCCGTTGTCCCATATTTCCACACCGCTCCTCGCACAGGCATCCCGCAACGAGCAAAAGCACTCTCGATTCCACACCCGAGAATCAGGACGGTGGCCGCGAGGAAGCCAGTGGAACGAATGGCAATCGTCCGGAGATCGAGTTGTCGCAACTCGTGAACGTGCATGGAGATAAGGGAAAAGTGACGATGGTCCGAAAAAGATCCACGACTCACGTATTATCCGGCGACGCGACAATATGTCAACAATTTTCCTTGTCCCCCCCGCAAACTTTCCCAGCAAGCGGACACGGTTCGTAATCCAAAGCGGGAAAGGCGCAAGCCGTCCGGTCAGTACGCATACCGACTTTCTTCAGTAAGTTCCGCTCACCGGGCAGCTTGCGCTGCTCCGCTAGCATCAGCGGCTTGAGCTGCTTTCATCGGAGGGCTTGTGCCCTTCCGCTAGAGTTGACGCCGACTTAAGCGCGGAGGAGGAGTGGATTGTGTCGAGGGATCCACTGAATGCGACAAATCGAACTCGGGCTGAGACCACAAGTCCCTTTGCGACGTGATTTCCAAGAGTCGCCTTATCTTTAATTGGGCCGACGGTTCGTCGATGGCTTCAAGTCCCGGAGCGCTTCCCCAGATGATTCGAGGACCTCCGCGCGTTGCCAATTCCAGCATCCACTTGGCCTTGCCCGCCCTTCGAGATGGATAAACATAGATCGCAACAAGATTGGCATCACTCCGAATCGGGAGCAATGCTCGGCACAGCTGGACCGCTTCGGTGATTTGGGAATCCCCTAGCGGAGTACCAACGCGCCGATGATCCGAGGCTCGAATGTTCTTGGCGTAGATCAGCAAATAGCTTGGAATATCCGCCTGAGAGAAATCTTGCGTGGGAAGTAGGTATCCGTCGGTATCGATCGGGAGAAAGTTTTCTTGAGTAACACCGCCCGTAGCGGCATCGCCTTCGGTCTCACAATGAACCATGGCAATCGGAGTGCGATACTCGACGTTTACCAAGATCTGGCCACCCGCCATCCGCTGAACGCGATAGGTCTTTCGTATCCAAGGGTGCGCATCAAAGGCTCGAGCTACCACTGCGGACGATTGATCGTCGAGCAACGACATCTTGCCCAACCCGCTCCCTTCGAAAACTTGCTTGACGATGTCCGTCTTGAGCCAAGGAGGGGTATTCGTCAAATGAATGTTTTCTGGCTTGATTGCATAGAATGTTCCGTCCAGTGCTTTGGCACCGTAGTAACGCCAGCCCAAGTAACCAACCAGCAGCAAGATGGCCGGCCCTACCAAGCTCAACACCGCAGCGCGCGGGATGGCCTGGATCCAACCCCAAAGGTGCTTCCAAAAGAGCGGCGTCGATGAGTTGTCGGTCTGTGTTTCCACCACTGCCATTGTGAATTTGCGCTACGTGTGACTGAATTCGATTCAGGCCCATCAAGTCGTCATCGCGCCGAACATAATCGATTCCCACGATCGAACGCCACGCCAATCGGCGTTGATCTCAATCGATCGCTCCGCCTAAACTCAGGTCGTATCCACGCAAAGCCTCCTGTTTACCCTTCTTCCTCAGCCCATCACAAGGACTTCAGTAATGACAGCATTCGAACTGCAGGAACTCGCGAGCCGAGTTGGAGGGGAGTTGTTCCTGGCTGAAGTCGGCCTTGCGATCACCGGCGCTGCTCCTTGGGTGGATGCCAAAGCGGGAGACATCACACTGCTCGACGATGCGAAGAACATCGACAAACTCGAAGGGAGCAAAGCATCCGCGGTGGTGGTGCCGTGTCGTCTGGAGACACTTGACATGCCGCAGATCATCGTCCCCAAACCCCATGAAGCGTTTGCCACCCTTTGTCGATTGTTTCGACCTGCTTACGATATTCCATCCCATCAAGGCGTCCATCCGTCGGCCTGCGTCAGTTCCAGTGCGACCATTGCCGCTGATTGTTGCATTGACCCTTTTGCATCGATCGATACCGATTGCATCGTCGGCTCAGGTACGCGGATCCATCGAGGTGTCACCGTTATGCCTGGCTGCCGTATCGGTCGAGATTGCCAACTCTTTCCAGGAGTGGTTTTGTATCCTGGCACGGTGATTGGTGACCGCGTGACACTGCATGCAGGAGTCGTGTTGGGTGCGTACGGATTCGGTTACAAGATGACCGAAGGCAAGCATCAATTAGCGGCTCAGTTGGGCTGGGTGGAACTCGGCGATGACGTGGAGATCGGCGCCCATACCTGTGTGGATCGAGGCACTTATGGTGCGACACGAATCGGCGATGGTACCAAGGTTGATAACCTCGTCCAGATTGGCCACAACTGCCGCATCGGCAAACACAATTTGATCTGCTCGCAAGTCGGGATCGCAGGCAGCACCAGCACCGGCGATTATGTCGTGCTTGCCGGCCAGGTCGGTCTCCGAGACCATATTTATCGAACCCAATCAGATTGTGTTGGGGAGCCCCGCGATCCCGCGATTCGAACAAGCACAACAGTTCGCGGCGATCAGCAAGCTTCCTGAAATGCGCAAGCAGCTGCGACGCTTGGAAACTCAGGTGCAGCAACTTGTTCAGACCAAGGCGGCGTAGTCGGCATCATGTCTGCTGAACCCATCGCCTTTCCGATTCAAAGCAACCGCCTTCCAGAGCTTCGGCTTCATGCTCCCCAGGATGCAGGTCGAGTCGGCATCGTCGCAGGATGGGGAGAGTATCCGATGCAAGTTGCCAAGGCCCTGCGAAGAAGCAATGAAGGGTTCGTCATCGCCGCCGTCAAAGGCCATGCCGATGAAGCGTTGGGAGACTACGCCGAAGCCATGCGATGGTTTGGCGTTTGCAAATTGGGTGGCATGCAGCGATTCTTTCGTCGCCACGGCGTGGATCGTGTCGTGCTGGCAGGGAAGTTATTCAAAGATCGAATCTTGTTCCATGGCTGGGGATGGATCCAGCACGTTCCGGACTGGGAATGCGTACGCACGATGTTGCAACCTTGGTTTTCGCGAGACAGTTCCATGACTGATGATTCGCTGTTGGGTGCTGTGGTTCATTCCTTTGAACGTCAAGGAATGCAGGTTGTCTCCGGGACTCAATACGCCACTGAGCTGTTGGCCGAGAAGGGAGTCTTGACCGATGCGGGGCCTTCTCGAGCGATTCAAGCCGATATCGAATTCGGCTGGAAGATCGCCAAGCAAATGGGTGGGCTAGATGTCGGGCAATCGATCTCGGTCAAGGATCGGACCGTATTGGCGGTCGAAGCAGTCGAAGGGACCGACGCATGCATCGAGCGTACAGGAGTCATCTGCCCTCGAGGTCGATGGACTTTGATCAAGGTGGCCAAGCCGCAACAAGACATGCGATTTGATCTGCCGACAATTGGCCCACGGACCATCGAACGGATGATCGCTGCTGGCGGCAAGGCGATCGCTATTGAAGCGGACAAAACCATTCTGCTCGATCGCGAACGAACCCTGTCACTCGCAAATCGCCATGGCATCTGCATCGTATCGATGCGCGATCCAAGACCGACGATCTAGCGCGGCTAGCAAGTGGCGATGCAGGGACAACCACTAATGTCTCGGCTCTCCGGTCGCATCGAGATCGCTTGCATTTCTTAATGGAGCCGCCGTCCAAAGTGAATATTCCCCGGGGCGACCCCTCTCGCGAAGGCACGACGGCACAATGATTCGTTCGTACGTCGTTGGGTCGTGCTACCAGATTGCCCGCTCCATGCCTTCGGTGTCTGAGTGAGAGACTCGAAGAGGTGACCGATTTCAAGCACCGTTTTGCATCATCTGTGTCCAAACCAATCTTTTCAACTTGCTTCGTTCTCAAGTCTAGTATCGAGCCG
>JALOQW010000291.1 GCA_025459275.1 Pirellula sp. | reverse complement strand
ATGCTTGGTGAGCCAATCCTCACTTCCCGGTGCATCGATGTCGGTCCACTGCGACGGCACCACTCCCTCCCCCTCTCCGAATCCTTCACCTTCCCCACCCGCAAGCTGATTGTTGATGAAGTTGATGACGATCAGTACATCAAGAGCTTCGACGATACGATTACCGTCAACGTCAATAAATGGGGGGGGAGTCGCATCGGTTGATTGCAACTCCCTTGCGCCATTGCGATTGATCTCGTTGATCACGACCAAGACATCAAAAAGATTGACGTCTCCATCATTGTTCACATCATGACGAATCGATTGGTTCTGCCACGGCGAAACGGTCAGTCGTAGTCCGAAATCCGATCGCAAGGTTCCGCTGGCTGGTACAACGACTTGGGTTGTACCATTGGTAGGCGAGGTCGTACCGTATGCGTCGTTTGGAGGAATAACGCGAGCGGTGTAGTCGCCGGGGCTCACGCCAGGAAACGCAAAGGAACCATCATTGCGCGTGGTCGCCTCTGCAGGTAATCCAAAACGAAGCTGGTCGATCTTGATCGCCGTTTCCCGGTGTCCGTAGGCGATGATGTAGGCAATCTCCGCCCCTTGAGTTTGCACTTCCAAACCTTGGTATTGATCGAGTCCAAGGGATGGGGTTTCCGCCCGAGCCAAGATCTTTCCATTCGAATCAAAGGCATCCAACCGTGCGATCGCACCCGTTTCCGCCGCGATAGCGTGAATGAAAACATACTGAGTGGGGCGAGCAAAGGTCACCCTGAGCTGAGAATCGGTTCCGCGAAAGAACTCGCGATACCCTTGAAGCTGCCATGAGTAGGGACGAAACACCCGACTGTCGAGGACAGCATCGGAATCCGAGAATACCCCGACGCGCCCATCTGCGTCCATACCGATGGATGAAAACACCGCACCTGAGATGTTCCCAGTGATCTGCCCCACAGGCAAGTCGCCAGGTCGAACCACCGTTTGGGTTCGTGCTGGAGCTCCTGCAAGCGTTTCCAAGCGGACAGTGGCACCCGCAATTCCGGTCTCTAGCGAATCCCAAGAACCGTCTTCATCCTGATCGTTCCATACAAAACCGAACAGGCTGTCTGTTTCTGTCGTGCTCCACGCAGGCGATAGTGCTCCGGAAAAGACATTGCTCGTGATTCCCGTCCTGGAGTCAATGGCACGCAGCTCGATCGTGCCTGTGGTGCCAACAGGAACGGGAATGCGTAGATCCAAATCGACAAGATAGTCGTTCGGAGTCGAAAGCGTAATCCAATCTTGATTGTTGAATCGATACTCGAGCCTCTCAATCCGATTGAGCGTGATGTTGTTTTGAAGGCCAGAACTGTTCAAGTTAGGTAGAGTCTGAACTCGAGCATCGCCTCGGAAAAGATACTGGCGATTCAAAGGGTCAAAGCGACCTGAACCCTCAAGACTCAACGGAACGTCCAACACATCAAAAATTCCGTCATTGTCCGAATCGACCCAACCGATTTGTGCAAGCGTTGAATCGGGGCTAACCAACTGCGAGAAGGCTCGATCCAGAGACGTCCCCTCAGACATGATCGAGTCTTCTTGCTGGAACAACGCGTCTGGATTCAAGTCAATGGCATTTGTGTTCTGTGCGTTGTAGTAACCGCGACGTTGGAAATAATTGCCCCCTCCGACGTATTCGTCCCGTGCCCAAAACATGTGCCCGGTTTCATGGGTGAACGTGGAAACTGGACGGGTCGATGGAACGATCTGGAACAGACCACCGGCGAACGAAAACGCTCGACTGAAGTTTCCGCCCGGGGCAAAGGTTCCCTCCCCATCGTTCATGGAGTTGACCACAAAAATCGTGAAGGACCAATCGGTCTGAAGCTTAAGACGCTGTGCGTGATTGAAAGCACGCATGTTGGTCTCAAGAAGTGTGTTCTGGTTGAATCCGCGATCGACAAGAAACTCACTCACATATAGCGAATAGTCGTTCGATCGACGATTGATGGGCTCATATTGGGAGACGAATGGGGTATCTGCAAACGACCGATCGATCACGAATTCCAGAGAGTGCTTGTCGGTTTTCGTGCCAAGCAATTGCCGCCACCAATCCAATCCGGACTCGATCTTCTGAAGCACTTCCTGTTTGTGGGCGACGGTCCAGTCCTCGGTACTCGGATCCAGTACTCCCGAACTTTCGACGAAAACAGGGGTAACCGCGATGCGTCCGAGCATGAATTCGCCCGTATCCTCCGGCGCAGCCCCAAACGGCAGCGAAGCCATCAAGCATCGCGACTCTAGGGATTCCAATTGCAGTTTCCGTCGCATAGATTTCAGAGTAGTAACCGATTTCAACCAAAAAAAGGAAACCGCCAGGTTTGCTGCCCTACTTCTCGCCAAGGCGGTCCGATTATTCCGGCTTGCCAGTAGAAATGCCAGCCACCGAATATGGATGCTGGCTGCTGGCCGACGGTTCCGTGAATTCTCCTAAACTCTTGTGATAATGGAGCTTAGGCTCCTATTCTTGATTGGGCCAAACGAAAAACCCGCGGTCCCAGAATTCTCTTTCGCTCCCGGGACTCCTAATCAGTAATCCCCAGCGAAATTGACTTCCACCGTCTCCACGCATACCGAAACTCGTGCGTCGACAGGGAGCTCGTAGGAGACAAAGTCCACGATTTCGCTGGCGATCTTCGACCTCGCAATGACTTCGAAACGGATATGGTTCGAGAGGCTCGGCTTCTTGTTCGCCAAGTCACTCCGCCCTGCGCCTCGGCAGGGCATGACCGTGAAACCAGTCGCACCAGAGCTCGCAATTCGCTCAGCAATGGTTTCCTCCAGATCTGGCGTCGCAATAATCGTCACGCGTCGGACGCGAGTCGTCCCTCGCTTCCTTACCGCGAGCGGATGGTCCGAAAACTGCCTGTGCCCCTCAAGCCCCCGGATCTCGAGCGTGCGTCCAGCCCGTTCAAATTCGTCCTCGAGCTCATGCATCTGCTCCATCACACTATGGTCAACCAGGGACGTTTGAGAAAAGTCGACTACGACGTCGTTATTCCCCTCCAATCCCAACTGCTCGATCTGCCGACGGAACGGGATGAAGTTCGAGAACACGGCCGACCCTCGAGCGCTGATCACCACACGATTCCCCTCCTCTTCGATGATCTCCAAATAAGGCTTGAAGATCGATTTCAGCGGCAGGCCGTTCATCAGGTGAATGGTCAGCTTGACAGCGATTCCGATCCCAATCCCGATCAGGATGTCTGTCAGAAGGACCGCCAGCATCGTTGCGACGAAGATCACCAACTGCTCGCGACCGATCTTGTACACATTGAAGAACTCACTCGGGGATGCGAGCCGAAATCCGGTATACACCAACATCGCAGCCAAGGCAGCCAAAGGGACTCGGTGGATTAAGGCAGGCAAGAAAGCGACGAACCCTAGCAGGAACATGCCATGCCAGAAGTTGGCAAAGCGCGTACGGGCTCCGTTGTCGATATTGGCCTTGCTTCGGACGATCTCAGAAATCATCGGCAAACCACCGATCATGGATGCAACCGTGTTCGCGATTCCTACGCCAATCAAGTCGCGATTCAGATTGGTTTTCCGTTTCCAAGGATCGATCATCGCAATCGCTTTGGCACTCAACATCGATTCCAGGGAACCAATCAATGCGAACATGACAACCCACTTGAGTGCTAGCCACTGCGTCTTCGGATCAAGGAACACGTTCCAATCCGGGGTGGTGATGGCTTGAAGCAGATTGTTGGGAACATTGACGAGAAACTGTTCTCCGAGCCGATACTCTTGACCTGCGAAGGTATAGGTATGCTCGTGCCCCAGATCGAACATCAGACCCATCGGAATCGCGGCGAAGAGCACGACCAACTGGGACGGGAGACTTCGAACCCATGGGTTTTTCGTGACCGACTTCCAATAACCGAATCCAAATAGAATCAAGAGGCTTACGAGGCCGATGACCGCAATCTCCGGGTTCGCATGATAAAGCTTCTCCGGCAACTCCCGGAGAATCTCGATCGGCTCCCCCTTCGCAGATTGCCCCACGACGATGGGTAACTGCTTGACCATAATGATGACCCCAATCGCGGCAAGCATTCCATGCACCACCGACACGGGAAAGAAGTCTCCCAGGACGCCAGCGCGCACGAGACCAAAGACGATTTGGACCAGTCCAGCAACCACCCCAACCGCCAAAGCCATGCGATACGCTTGGAAGTCAGCAGCGGCATCGACTCCGCCTGTAAATCCGAACTGAGTCACGGCACCGAAAACGATGACGATCAATCCAGCCGCAGGGCCTTTGATCGTCAACTCCGAGTTGCTGATAAACACCGTCAACGTGGCGCCGACGACGGCAGTGAAGACACCCGCAATGGCCGGGAAGCCAGATGCCAACGCAATGCCCAGACACAAGGGCATGGCGATGAGAAAGACCAAGAACCCTGAAATCACATCATTGCGGAAGTATTTTCGAAACCCCGACCAATCTCCACGAGGGACTTCAGACACCGGAACAGAATCATGATCCGACTGCATACACTCAACCTTTGTACTGAAAGAAAATGCGAAAGCTTAAGGAACCAAAACGGCGCGGTCTTGCCGTCAGTGGTCGCTGGTCGCATCACGGTTGCGTGTTGGCCCTTTTCGCTCTTGATAGGCAGAAGTGTTGTTGATCGCGATGGAAGCGGGACTCAGACGCTTTTCGGTGACTCGTCGATCGAGATGCCACATACTCCATGAAGCCTCTAAATCGCTCTCGGTCTCACTTTCGGCTTCGGCAATTCCTTCTGACGAGCCGTTGACGAGTGGCGCAGGCTCCGGAAGACGCTCCTCTCGTTCTTGAATCAAGTGCTCCGCGGCGTGCTGACGCGAACTGATGAAGGGCTGTGGCCATATTCCTCCTCCGATCATGATGAGCAAAAGGCAAACCACCGCAACACGTTCTTGAAGTCTCGATTGGAGAGAGATGGTCGAAGTGTAGCGAGTCCCGGTGAATAGCTTGAAATAGGTTGCCAGAATGGAAATGCCGTTGAGCGCTGATGCCAGGACGATCGCGAATCCGAAACCCGGATACACGTGAATCACCCCATCCACCAACAATTCGCTCGACACGAATCCAATGGTTCCAGGGAAACCGACCGCGGCCAAGCCGGTAATCAGGAACAATGCTGCCAGATTGGGCATATGCTCATACAAGCCGTGATAATCTTTGAGTGACAATCGCCCAAGCCTCGCTTCGACTGACCGCAACGTAAGTCCGAATCCTGTCAACGATAAACTGGACGAGAACCAGACGCACAACGCCCCAGTCAATGCTTCCGGAGTCACCGTCTCTAGCCCTACCAAGACCAGTGAGGCGTGGCTCAAAAAAAGATAACAATAAAATCGTCGGGACTCGCGTTGAACCATCGCCATACCAGCCGCATAGACTGATGTTAGCACTGAGACCAAAGCTAACCACTGGAGAGACCATGCAGGAGCGACCGGCATGATCAATCGCACAGCAGCGTAGGCGCCTGCCATCGGAGTCACGAAGAGAATCGCGGTACCAAACGACGCATGCTCGAAAAGATCGGTGACCCAACAATGAAACGGCGCGATACCACTTCGAATCAACACCGACAATACTAGGAGAACGCCCCCCAAGAGGAATAACGAGCTGTCCCGATCTTGCGTGGCCATCATGCCCCAGCCTGCCCACATCAACCCAATATGAGCCGACATGTGAATGACGAATACACGTACCGGCTTTCCGCGGCGAAGTAGATCCAACAGAGGTGGTACCACACTCAACGCCATAAACCCCATCAACAACCAAGGAGCCTTGGTGCAGAAGATGCCTTGCGTCAAACCTTGTGACCAAAGAATTCCAGAATAGGGGACTCGATCCATCTTCGTGCGGAGTGTTGCTAACACAGTCAGCAAACTATGGAGAGTCGTCAACATCAACAGGGGGGCACTAAACTCGTCGATCAAGAACAGATCCGCACCCCAAAGATATCGAATCGCATCCCATCGATCATGGGCTTCGACAGCTTCGACCAAAGTGAAGTCCACCCACGCCGCGCAATTGAGCACTAATGCTAGAAAGAGAACCAGCAGCGTCAGTAT
>JALOQW010000290.1 GCA_025459275.1 Pirellula sp. | reverse complement strand
TGCTCGATTCCGAGATTGGATTGGATTCGGCTTCGACCTTATCCAACGTATCCACCGATGGTCGAGCAGGCGGTTGAAGTGAGGGCACAAACGAATCTTCGAGTGGATAAGGAGCAAAGATGCAATAATCTCTCGCAAACGTCGTTCCGGACAGTCCAGGTAGCGGACGGTCGCTCGGAGAAGCGATCGGGGCAGTTTCAGCAGCCGTGAACGGCTCTGGGGAATCGATGATAGGGTGGCACCCCTGTGTCGTCCCTAAAGTGAACACAAAGATGTTGGCGTGCTCGCGAAGGATCGCGTCGTTCAGCAGAGCCAATTCGCTACCTGGCAGCGTAGCATTAGCTGCAAGCCGATCCCAAGGGCAATCCGGGTCAGGATTGGATTCAATGGAGAATCTTTTCCCTAAATCCCTACCGAGCCCTACAAGGCTGCCATTCCACCGTTGGATGCACTGGACGGTCAATTCAGCAATCGCGTCTCCGGTCCAAGCTTTCAGCTCCTTCCCTACGGAAAAGGCGCGGTCCCACGCCTCGATCGCAGCCAACTGCAACTCTCGCCGTTCTGCATAACGTTCACAATCGGCAAGAGGATCGGTGCAGGTCCAGCGATCGTATTCGCCCCGGTCGACGGGGGTCGCTACATCTTCATGACCGAGGATTCGATTCGGGATGTATTCCAATCCTGAATCGTGTAGGAAGCACGCACCGGACATCGGGTGCGCGGGCCCCATTCCATCGGCGACAACTCCTCCTGCCAGTGAGGAAGCAAAGATCCCCACGCGTAGGTAATTGTGGAGAGTGGCTTTTATTGTTTGACTATGCATCCGTAGGAAACCTTATTGGGATGCATCGTCACTTTGGCGACCGCTGATCCGGCACCGGGGCAGGATCAGCCTTCCTTGGCCTCAGTGCAATGCGAATGGTCTGTATGGGTGGGACCGCAGCCAGGAGCGGATTCCATGCTCTTCAGTCTGGCATACGGGTGCGATGCTATTCTCTTCGGCATCTTGTCATTTCTGCGTAGAGCGCAGGGCTTGTCACACCCACAAATTCTTCGCGACCGGTATGGATTGGCCGATTGTTGCCGCCTGTATCGTTGGTACTACGTTCAACGGATCAACGCCGCTGTGCAAGCATCTCCTCGATGACTCGCTCCGGTGATCCGACTGCTTCCAAGCGAGCTACCCACGCAGAGACCTCAGCTTGGGTAGGAACGCGACCGGTCAAAGTCTGAAGGATCTGTTGAATGTATGCGGTGTCAGTGGGAAAGCGTTCCCGATACTGCGAGCTCGTCATCAACTTGACCGCAACATCGTTCATCGTATTCCCCTGCTGGAGGTAGGACTGCCAAGCGATGATTTCTTTGCTTGACGCGGATCGTCCCAACACGGATACAAACAATTGGTTGAGAGCATTGGCATCACTCGCGCCAGGAAGATTACCATAACCGGGAGATCCCGCTGAAATGGTTCCGCTGGTGGGGCTCGAAGCTCCTGCGATTTGTGCCGGGGCACTAGCGGCTGAGAAGCTGCCTCGCTCTACAACCAGGTTAAAGCTTTGGGTGAGCCCCGTGGGGGAAACGGGGATTGGTTGCCTTAAGGAGTAAATCACTTGGTTATTCCAAGTGATGACCGCGCTGATGGCGTATTGATCTCGTGGATCGATGTAGCGGGGATCGAAATTCAATGAAAATGGAAATGGGCCCATCCCCTCCGCTCGCGAGACTGCTTTGCCACCTGCGACTTCGAAATAGGGTCGTGTGAGATTGTTGAGCGAAACGGTCAATACGGAACCGGACGGTAATGATGCGCGGTCTGCGACAGCAACGGTGCCACTTGTTTGCCCCGAAGTCGAGGTCAAGGTAACGACCGTTGCTCGAAGACTCTTCGTTCGCACATCTTGAATAACCAGAGAAACGCGGCCTGACGGATCGACGCTTCGTCGCAATACGTCTCCGATATCAACGACACGACCATCGAACTCGCCAATACGATTCCCTGCGACTGCGACGATGACGTCACCGACATTGATCCCCGCGGTTTGCGCCGCGGTGCCCGGGTCGACCTGTTGAACCAAGGCTCCAACATCCAGATTCCGAACGTATACACCTAACCTCCAATTGCGCATCGATGACACAATTGGCGAGCTTAACGTTGCGGTTGAGGGAGAGGCCAGACTACCGGGGGGCAACGGCGTCATCGAAAACCCACCGGCAGGAGGTATTGCAGACCCCGAGGCAGCGGGAAGGGTCACCTTGGGAACTGCGGAACTAAAGTCCGTCCAGCTCTGTGCGAAGGTCAATGAGGTCGGCAACAGACTCAAAAGCCATACACACGCAACAACGGGTCTGGAAAGGTAACGCTCCATAGCTGCTCCTTGGGCAATACTCTGCTTTGCCCTATCGAAGTTGGGGACCGCTGATCGAATCGAGTTGTTTTCGAATGAAGGATGGGTCGACAGGAAAGAAACCGGCTCGAACCGCTTCAAGCTGTCCGTCGCGGCTCAGAACATACCGCAGAATGGACTCTCTCAAGCCGCCGTCGCTTGACATAACGGCCTTGTCGACGACCAGGACCAGCGGTCGCACAAATGGGTATCTCCCCGCTAGGAAGCTTGATTCGGTTGCGGGGATCACGGCACCATTGATCGACAACGAAACAGCCTTGACCCGCGAGTTCAGCTCGCCGAATCCGGCCATACCGATTCCGAAGGGATCCTGTGCTACGCCTTCGCAGACTTTCGCATTGGACTCGTGAACCTCTGCGGATCGTGCCATGGGAGCTCCCTGAATCAACCAATTGCGTATGAATCCAGTGGTCCCACTGATATCACTCCGACTATGAATACGAATGGGTTTGTCTTTCCAATCGTTCATCAATCCGAGATCTCCCCATGTGGCGACGTGGGGCTTCCCAGTTCCGGGTGCTCTAAAGATCGCTTCCAATTGCTCGGGAGTGACACTCGTCAGCGGGTTGTCGGGATGAACGTAGAGAGCCAATGGATCGAGGGCAACGATAAAAGAGACTGGTTCCTTGCACTGCGAGCTTCGGAGAGCCTGCAATTCGGTGTCCGTTAATGGTCGACTGCTACCCGCGATGACGAGCGGATTCTCTGAGATCTCGCGAATGGCTGCTTCGCTTCCATCCTTGCCTCGCGTGAATTCGACATCCGGATGGAACCTTCGAAAGCGATCGGACCAGGCTTTCGCTAGGACTTGCATCGTCGTTGAACCCGCGAGAACGGCGCTCCCTTTGACGTCTGCTTTCGGGAAATAAGGCTCGATCGAGTCGATCAAGTGCATCAAAGCAACATGCTCCATTGATGCAGGGTCGACAATGGCCGCACCATCGATCGAAGGTGATATCGCGCTCGCAGAGCCACTTGCCGGTGTCGCGGGTATTGGATCCTGCCCTGCGGCCATATAACCGTGCAGAAATAGAATTCCTGCAATAAACACGCCTCGTATCATCACTTCCTCCTTGTCGCTTCTGATTCTTTGAGCAGTTCAATACTGCAGTGTCATGCCAGCCGCAATCAACCGGCCAAATTTCTCAAAACCGTCGGCAGGATGCCTCCATTGCGGTAGTATTCGATCTCCACCGGAGTATCGATTCGGACCAAGGTCTCAAAGCTCAACTTGGTTCCATCGGGCCGCGTCGCGTGGACGGTGAGCGAACTCCGAGGAGTCAACGCATCGTTGAGCCCCGAGAAATCAAGAACTTCCTCGCCCGTCAGCCCCAGACTTGCGGCACTTTGGCCAGGCATGAACTGAAGCGGCAAGATCCCCATTCCCACAAGGTTACTTCGGTGGATACGCTCATACGAAACGGCGATCACGGCTTTGATTCCTAGTAGCAATGTTCCTTTGGCTGCCCAATCGCGTGAAGAGCCCGTTCCGTACTCGGATCCTGCGAGGATGACCAAGGGGGTCTTGTCGGCTTGATACTTCATCGACGCGTCGTAGATGCTCATTACCTCCCCTGACGGGAGGTACTTGGTGACACCGCCTTCCACACCTGGAACCATTGCATTGCGAATTCGGATGTTGGCAAAAGTACCTCGAACCATGACCCGATCATTACCACGGCGTGCCCCGTAGCTATTGAAATCCCCCGGTGCAACCCCTTGTTCAACCAAGTATCTTCCTGCAGGCCCGGACTTGGAGATTGAGCCAGCGGGAGAAATGTGGTCGGTGGTTACTGAATCTCCGAGGACAGCCAATACTCGTCCTCCAGTGATGGGCTGGATGGTTCCGACACTTCGGGTAATTCCTTCCAAGAACGGGGGACGTTGGATATACGTACTTTTCGGGTCCCATTGGTATTGTTCACCGGCGGTGACCGGAATCGCATTCCACATTTCATTGGCAGTGAATGCCCCGGAGTATTGTTGGATGAACATTTCCGGAAGGACGGATGATTGGACCGCCTGTTCGACTTCCTGTTGCGTTGGCCAGATCTCTTTGAAGTAGACTGGCTTTCCTTGCCCATCGTGACCAATGGGCTCTTGGTCGAAATCGATGTCAACAGTTCCTGCCAATGCGTAAGCAACGACGAGAGGTGGACTGGCCAGATAATTGGCACGGGTATGCGGGTTGACGCGTCCTTCGAAATTGCGATTGCCGCTCAATACGGCGGCAGCCACCAGATTGCCCTCAGTGATGGCATGGGCCACAGGCTCGGGGAGAGGGCCGCTGTTTCCGATGCAGGTCGTACAACCGTAGCCGACCACGTTAAATCCGAGTTGCTCAAGCGCTCCTAGCACACCGGCCTTGGTGAGATAATCGGTCACGACACGGGAGCCAGGGGCAAGGCTGGTTTTAACAAACGGCTTGACCTTGAGACCTCGTGCTGCCGCCTTTTTGGCAAGCAATCCCGCACCGAGCATGACGGAAGGATTGCTTGTGTTGGTGCACGAAGTAATGGCGGCAATCACCACTGACCCGTGAGCGATAGCATCCGAGTGACCATTCGATTTCACGATCGAAGTTGCCTTTGTTTCAGAGTCCGAAAGCCCGAAGCCACGCTCTGCGATGGGGGCGATCAACGCCCTTTCAAAGGAAGTCTTGACCGATTTCAATGGAACGCGATCTTGCGGACGCTTGGGACCGGCGAGCGAAGGCTCTACCGACGCAAGATCGAGGCTAAGGACTTTGGTGTAATGCAGCTCAGGACCGTCATCCAAGCGGAACAGGCCTTGTTCCTTACAATAGCGCTCGACCAGTTCCACTTCGAATTCCGTGCGCCCGGTTCTCTTGAGGTAGGCAAGGGTTTCGACATCAACGGGAAAGAAGCCCATGGTGGCACCGTACTCGGGGGCCATGTTCGCAATCGTGGCTCGATCGGCGAGCGACATACGCGATACGCCGTCTCCGAAGAACTCGACGAATTTATTGACCACACCTTCCTTACGCAAGATCTCCGTCACGCGCAGCACGAGATCCGTAGCTGTGGCTCCTGGTGACAATTTTCCAGTCAACTTCATGCCAACGACTTCCGGCATCAGCATGTAGAGTGGTTGCCCCAGCATATTCGCTTCAGCTTCGATACCACCCACTCCCCAGCCTAGTACACCTAATCCATTGATCATCGTTGTATGGGAATCGGTGCCGACGAGTGAGTCAGGGTAAGCAACCGGGCCTAAAGAGTCGTTGCCGCGGAAGACCACTTTTGCAAGGAACTCAAGATTAACTTGGTGCACGATTCCTGTGTTGGGAGGGACAACACGAAAGTTATCGAATGCTTGTTGTCCCCATCGCAAGAACTCGTAACGCTCACGATTGCGTTCGAATTCGACTTCGACGTTCTTGCTCAAAGCGTCTGCCGTACCGAAATAGTCGACTTGCACTGAATGGTCGATCACAAGATCGACGGGAACCAACGGGTTGATCTTTTGAGGATTCCCCCCGAGCGCCCGCATCCCATCTCTCATGGCCGCCAGATCAACAATAGCCGGAACACCAGTAAAGTCCCGAAGCACCACACGTGCCGGCTTGAATGGGACCTCAAGTTCCGCAGGTTTGGCGGCGTTCCACCGTGCAAGGTTCGTAACGTCATCCTGGGTGACCTGATACCCGTCGCAATTCCGGAGTACCGCTTCCAGCAACACCCGA
>JALOQW010000289.1 GCA_025459275.1 Pirellula sp. | reverse complement strand
CCGATGAAGCGGATCCTGACCGCGTCGCCAGTGAGATCGATGCCAAGCTTCGATCTGGAGCGGTAGCGACCAAGACGCGTCGCAAGGGAGCATTTCAGGCCAGCACCCTTTCCGATCTTGTTGACTTAATCGGCTTTTCCCATTGGTTAGGTTATGCGTGTGTGGGGCTCGTGTTGTCTTTGGTGGCGACAACCACGGTCATGAGCGTGCAGGATCGGATTCAAGAATACGCGTTGCTGCAAATCATTGGTGTAAGACCGTTGGGGACGATGCGACTTGTGCTTGCCGAGAGTACGTTGCTGTGTGTGCTCGGAGGCTTGTTCGGAACGCTGCTAGCGATGCTTACGCTCAGTCTCGGCGGCTTTGCCATTGGCGCCGAAGGAGCAACCATCGCCTTCCGACCCTCTGCAGGTCTGGCTATGGTCGGTGCGAGCGTATCGACAGTGGTCGGCATTGTTGCGGGCATGGCCCCCGCGATCCAAGCGGCCACGATTCCGCTGGTGACCGCATTACGACAACCTTGATCAAGCAATCCACACGTTTCGCCCCCTTGTAGTCACCGTCACCTTTGGACAGCAACCCAACCAAAGTCATCGCTGACTGGTAATTCGCCCTTGCTGATCTATAAAATCTCGATGCAGCCAGCGACTCCCACCTCCGCAGCAAGGCCGCCGAATACTCGAGGGCAAGGTATCAATTACCAAACATCATACGCGTGGGCGAAGTTACCGTCGTCCCGATTCATGAGATTCTTGTAGACCTCGGGGTCGACACTGAAGGGAAGAAAGCGAACGGCTCCATCTCCTAGAACAAAATTAGCTCCACTTCCATGGAAGCTCGAGAACCCGCCGACGGTCAACGTCCCGACTTCGGTACTTGGTGTCGACGACCGATCCAATCGAGGTCGCGAATCAAACGTACCGCCATTGCGAAGCGTGGCTCGTGTGCCAGATGCCCATCCCAAATCCGACTTGGCAGATACCTTTTCGCCGAAGAAGATAGTGTTCGAGCTGCCATCCAGAATCTCGCTGAATCGCGTTCGGCTATTCAAATAGAATACCCCTTGGTTGTCGCTGTCGATCGGTGCTTCCACAGGATGATGGTTGGCTGCATAGGTGCTGATTCCCACCTCCCCTTCGCCATAAGTGTAGGGATAGCTGGGGCAGATAAGGGTTGCTATGCGAGCTTGTCGCGGCTTGAGATTGACAGGAGCATAGACGCCGGCCTTTTGATCGATGGCTTCGTATAGCCGCGTCTGTTCCATGAATGGGAGGATCTGCACAATCCAGCTCACATGCTGGCCGATCGGTTCGTCCCGGATCGGCCCACCCTCATTGATGACCCCGGACGGCAGGTGCTCCGCAGCAAACTCGAAGTTGTGCGTTGCTAGTCCAAGCTGCGCCATGTTGTTCGCACAACTGCATCGTCGAGCGGCTTCCCTTGCGGCCTGCACCGCAGGGAGCAATAGCCCGACCAAAATGCCGATGATCGCGATCACGACCAACAGCTCCACGAGAGTAAATCCTCCGCGCGATGTTGCGCGCGAACGCCCGAAGCAATTCTGAAAGACTAATCGACGCATCATGTTCTCCTAAGATTTCGGTTCGATAGGTAGCTGAAGTTTTCGAGTTTCTTGCAATTCATGAGGAACGTGCGATCGGTTCTCCATGCGGGCTTGGATGACGAATCGAACTTCCTTGGTCGTTTCATTCGCGTCCGGTTCCATAGTGATCGCGACTTTCCATCGATCTGGGCCGATCGGTGAATCGATATCGATCCAGGTTTCTCCCCGGTAGTCCTGAGACTGCGTCCATTGGTCGCGAGCTCGCATCGCGCCGGCATCGCACAGTAGTTTCAACTGAATCCGATCCCGTTCGGTCTTTCTGGACTGCCTTGTTCGGAGCGTTGAGCTAGCTACTGCCGAGGCAATTGCTGTGACGATCACCATCGCTGCCAACGCAACCAAAAGAATGGCACCTTGAGATCGACGGACTTTGAAGCGACGCCGGACTTTGCGGTGAGTGCGCAGGATCATTGGTCTCCTCCATCTCGAAGCTCTCCTTCGAGCACGCCATCGACAATGCACACGATGGCAGGTTCGGCTCGAGTCCCAATCTGTTGAAGCCAGGACAATCGAGCGCG
Source organism: Pirellula sp. (assembly GCA_025459275.1). Classification (GTDB taxonomy): domain Bacteria; phylum Planctomycetota; class Planctomycetia; order Pirellulales; family Pirellulaceae; genus JBKCUI01. Next base: position 3,992 of record JALOQW010000289.1, on the reverse strand, counting down.
CTTCGGTGCATCCATTTGTTCAACGCGAAATCGAGAGGTGGGACTGAAAGCAAACTGCTCATTGCTGGAAGCCTGTTTCTCTTGGCCGATTTCCGAGATGTCGCGGCGGAGGACTACTCCAGGACGAACTTCGTACTCAACGCGACGCTGATCGGACAACCGGACGGCGGACAGGTTCTCACGGATCACTTCGATCGCGAGACCATTTCGGCAGTCTTCGCGCCAGGCTTCTGCCAGGCGTTGCATGCTCTGCTGGTCCCGATTCCGAGTTCCCATGATCTGCGACCAAGTCATCGACTGGTGAATCAAAGTGACCGCCAACAGCATCAGGACTGTCCCGGCAGAAACCGTCATGATCAGCTCGATCAAGGTCGATCCGGCGCGTCGTTTCGTCATTGCGAGTCCTCCCTTGCGCTCGGTTTCGGTCGTGCATCCAGCCAACCCACCATTTCAACCGGCGGGGGATTACCGACCCGCTCCCATTGCATGGACAGTTGGACCCGCAGTCCCAATGCATCATGCATGGTGACGGCTCGCATGGTGGCATTGGGGAGTCGATCGGATATGTACGAGGGTAATGGGAGATTTTGCAACAAGCGACTGGGATCCGAAGGATCGAGGGCGCGAAGTCGGTCAAGTTCGTTGGCCAACGTCTGAACCGCGATCTGATACTGGAGCGATTCCTTTTGGATTCGATTCAAGTGGTATCCCAGGCTCGGTACGATGCTGATCAACGCAAAGAGCAGAATCCCTGCGACGACAACTTCGATTTGAACGACACCCGCGCGATTTTTGTGATTGAGGAAGCGAATCATGAGAGGGCCACCACCAAGGAGTAAACGGAACCAATCGTCGTGTATGCCAGCCAAAAAACGATTCCTCCGAAAAAGAGCGTGATCGCTGGATGCATACACTTCTCAATCAGCGTTCGTCGATGTTGGGAATCCGACTCTCGTTTGGATGCAAGTTGCTCCAGAATCCACGCTTGAGATCTTTTCTCGGGGCAACTCTCCAATGCTCGCTGTTCCGGAGTGGAAAGGAGCCCGGATATTCGCAAGCTTTCCCAATCCGAAGCTCCTTGCTCCATTTCGTTTCGAGCAAGCAATAGTCGTTGTTGTATTCGTGAATCGGAGTGGTACTTTGCCAGCGTGGAAAGGGCTCCCACAATTGGACGTCCCTCCCGGGCAATGATTGCCAGCATGCGCAATACGGGTGCAGTGGTTGTTGCCAGTGACGGACTGAGCCATTTTCCCCTCAGCCATTTACGAATCCATCGCCTGATGGGGGCAGACCAACCGATCAGAATTCCAAAAACCAATAACCCAACCGCAATAAACCCCACCCTGAGGGCTAGCGTCATTTGGACAGATTGCAATAACGAATTCGCCGGCGTAGCCAATTCCATTTCATGAAATATTTTCCTGAAAGTTGGCGAGATGAACGACTCGAAGATCATTAGCACGCCTACCAAAAAGGCTCCGACAACACACCAGTAAACCAACATGGAGTTCCAGTTTGAACCCGACTCGAGAGGGTTCGAGGATGCAGCAGATCGGAGCGACGCAAAGGCTGTGTCGAGCGTGCCGGATTGACTAGCCAAACGGAGCGCGAGCACTTGATCGTCGGACAAGACGTCAGGCGTCTGCTCGAGAGCTTCGACCCATGGGGTTCCTTTCGCGAGGCGATTAGCAAATTGACGGAGTCTGAGTCGGTACCAGCCGCTTTCTTCGTTCGCGTACTGAGCCACCCACGCGGCAGGTTCCAGTCGCTCTCGATGCAGAACCTCGAGCAACTCCAGCAAAGAGATTTGTCGCGTAGACAAGGATTCCATCGCTCCCATACGACTGACTCGAAACGTGGGTCGAATGCCGTATCGAAGTGGAACCGTCGCGGAGGGAATAAGGTCCGAGTTAGGCATTGGATTTGTCATTGGATACCGGCTCCTAACTACTCAAGCTTGTAATCAGTGAGACCAGCGGCATGAAAAGAGCGATCACCACGAATGCCACAAATGCACCCACGATCACTACGGCGATCGGGGCAATCCAACCTGCACTTGCTCGGGTCCGTCGGGTAATCCGGTTCCAATAGAGATCGGACAGACTGCGCAGCAATGCAACTCGCTTCTGCGAATCATCGCAATTCAGTGCAGCCAGAGCGACGGGAGAAAGCCCATATGCGCGGTTTGATTCCCCCTGCGCTAATCGGATCGATTGCAACTCCAAGGAACTCTTCCCGGAGAGCATACCTGCCAACACAACCGCTTGGGACATAGGCATGCCAAGATGGAGCATCTCGGCAAGGCTACCGGTCCAACGAGCCATGCCCATAACTTGGCTTCGAGAACCGGAAAGAAGTCTCGCCAGGATCGAACCGCTGGGAAGCCTGTCTGCGATCCAACCCGCACTTATGACTCCCAGTCCGAGCAGAGTCAAGAGGACAATCACGGACACCATCGACTCGATCGGATGCTGCGTTATGGAGTCACTCCCCCAAATCAGCCACTTGGTTGCTGCGGGCAACATGAGGTCAAACTCAAGAAACATCTGTTTGAACGTTGGCACAATGGTGGTTCCCAACAAGATGGCCACCAAGAGAGCTGAGATAAAAACAGCCGCTGGATAAATCCAAGGAGTCCATCTCCAAGGACGATCGCCGGCGTCACCCATGAGCAACCGTTGCATGGATCCCGATCGACCTGGGTCATCGATCGATGTGTCCTGCAATCGCAAAACGATGGGCAGATACTTGGCCAGCACAGGGTCCTTGAGCCACATTGTGGCGGGCGGAGGGTTGCGCAAGGACTCAGCCAACCGCTGAAGTTCGCTTTGCCCAGACCGCATTGTCGACTCGCGTTCCTTATCAGGGAGTATCTGCGATAGTTGAGTGCTTCGACGGAGTGCCGCATCGAGCACCTCAAGGCATTTTGAATCGATGGGAAGATCAGTTTCTGACACGATACACCTCTGGTGGCTGACAGATCGCGATCAGGTACTCCAGCAAAGGCCAGAACACTACCACTCCAACGGCAAGCACGATGAGCCCTCCTAGAATGGCAGCGATCCAAGCTGGAACCCAAGCCTGCACCCCAGCACCGGCTCGATGTGCCTCGGTTTCCAATGCGCTAGCCCAAGCATCCAACGTTTGTCGCGTTGCGATGTCCGCATGTTGTTGTTCGGCGCGAAGGCTCTCGATGTGCTTCTGACCCGAAGCATGCAGCTTGGACAGGACACGTCGTCGAAACGGCAGCCATGATAAATTCGAACGCTGGATCCCTACCCTCCAAAGCAATGGCGCGAAGATGGTTACAGCAACCAAGCCTGTCACCCATAGCCACAAATGCGTTTCGAAAAACTCTAACCAAGCGAAAGCCGGTCCTGGCTGCGCATGGGTCACCTCGTACAGCGATTTCAATTGAGGCGTGATGATCGCAATCAGCCCAATCCATGCGATGCCAGCCAGAACCCAAACAATCCAGGTCCCTAACAAAGAAATGGAGAACCGAGTTCGGTTTCGATCGTACCAAGACCCACTCTGAACCAAGCTTTGGGCAGCTTCGATCGATCCACCTAACACCACATAATTCTTCAACGCCTCGCGGTACTCCTCGGAGACCCCAACACTTTCCAATGCGGGATCAACGGGTTGACCGCGTCCGACCTGCATAGCAATACGACCGCTCAAGTCTTGCAACGTACGTTCGATCTCGTGGGGATGAGGGATGAATGCCAGTGGAATGCCAGCCCGAGAAATCGCGATCAACTGTTCGTTGAAGGACAGTACGTCCTGCAGTTGAATGTTCGATGATTGCGAGTCGGACATGTGAGTAGTCGGTAGTCAGTAGTCGGGGAGAGAATCGAAGTGCGAGGAGCGAGTAAAATTTCACCCGTCAAAGAGAACGATGCGCGAGCCGACGAAATTTGTTTAAACGAGTTGGCGTTCAACGAAGGTCGTGGCGTAGGCATCCTGCCTGCGAACTGCACAACATGTAG
>JALOQW010000288.1 GCA_025459275.1 Pirellula sp. | reverse complement strand
CCAACTTGGACGTGAGGGTTCGGAACTCACGGGCTTGATCGCGCGATGACGCGATGGAAGTGGAGTTGCACTTCGCGGTCACACACTCGACGCACTCCCTCGACCAGGCACTCCGGTTCGTTGTGCTGCTGACCGATGCGAATAACTTCCTCGAGCCGTGTCCCTGGAGCGACACTGAACGTGGTTTGATGGATTGTCTGATTCCCAGCGTCGAGTTCCGGCACGATGAAGTGGCAGGTGGCGCCAAAGGTGAGCATGCGGGCTGCATACGCGTCGTGGTAAGGTCGCAATCCCCGAAAACTGGGGAGGAGACCATGATGAAGATTGATGATCCGTCCTCCTGCAAACTTCCAACAGGTGTCAGGGGGCAGAACTCGCATGTAGCGAGCCAGAATCACGTAATCGGCTTCATAGCGATCGATGACACGCACCATGGCCGCTTCGTCCGCAACTCCCTCGGCATCGCCGATGCACTCGAACGGAATGCCGTACTCCATCGCGAGTTTCTCGCACTTGCGACGATTGCTGATCAAGACCACAGGCTTGGCCTTCAAGTGTCCCGTTCGGATCGCTTCGAGAATTGCGCGCGGTGTGTGTTCGAGAAGGGTCGCACAGATCGCAAGTTGAGGGCACTCGGCATGTGGCTCGGGACTCCAGACCCGTATTTCGAGACCCTTGGTTTGGCCAATAGCGCGCATCGTTTCGACCAACCCCGTGTATTGCGAGGAGGGGAGATGAAGCCGGCACATCATGGCAAAGACAGCGGCTTCGTCATGATCGTACATCTGGATCTCGGCAATGTTGGCGCCGCGACCCGTGACGTCGTGAATGATCGGGTCGGCAAGCCCCACGTTGTCGGGGCCAACCGCAGTGATGACCACTTCCATTACAGCAGACTATCCAACAGCAGTCGAAGTTTGCGGAGCTCGTGCCGCATATCGACCCCTTCCATCGGCTGCATTTCGATACTCAAGGCTTGGTCGTAGCCCACGTTTTGCAACTGGGTGATCAGCTTGCTGTAGTCGATCTCCCCTTGTCCAACTCGCACCTGGAGTTTGTCTTTCTTGGAGTCGCGGAGATGGACGTGGAACACGTACTTCATCAACTTTTCGTGATTTTTGTTGCGCATGGTACTGCACAAGTAATGGCTCGGATCGAGTGTCAAGCCAATGCCTGGAACGTAATCGCAGAGATTTTTGACCGTGTCAGGGTCTTCGCTGAGACAGCCGATGTGGCTCTTGATTCCGATTCGAACGCCTCGGAGGTCAGCAATAGCGACTAGACGTTGAAGGTGCTCCACCTCTTGATTGAAGGGGGTGCCATGTTCGCCGCTTGGGATGGTGAGGGTGACCACTTTGGTGGCTTTGGCCAAGTCACAGACTTTTTCAAACCGCTCGTAGTACGTTTCTCCCTCGGCATCGATCTTGACGTTATAACTGCAGATATCCATGCGGTGGGTATCCCGCACGAGACGAAGCGATTCATCAAAATCTTCGACGATCTGGGCAGGCTTTACCTGTTGGCCACGGTCATCGAGCACGATCTCCACCGCGGTGAATTCGAGATCGTTCAAAATGTCGATCACTTCCGGGATTGCGACATCGGGAAAACAATCTGTAGACGCAGCGATGTACACTGGCAATTCACTCCTTCGATAGGAAACTTTCCAAACCAGCCGCCATTATCCCCAGTGGAACCAAACTGGCAACCATGCCAAAAACATGGCGAAAACACGCCGAAACCATGGGCTCCGAATTTCAACTCGAAGGCAAGACTCCACTGCAATTTGTGCCAGGGATTGGCCCAAATCGAGCACCCCTGTTCGAAAAGCTCGGTCTCCGACGGGCGATTGACCTCCTTTTTTTCTTCCCACGGCACTACCAGGATATCGTTCCATGGAAACAGGTGACCGAGCTCGAAGATGGCGTTCGAGCGACTGTTCTAGGGCGCGTCGTGGACATCGATTGGCGGTCGACCTGGGAAGGCCGTAGCATCGTGGGAGTGCTCTTGGCACTCGAAGGGGGCGGATACTTGCGCTGTGTCTGGTTCAATCAGCCTTTCCGCCGCGATCAATATCCGCGCGGAGCTCGCGTCTTAGCTACCGGGCTCGTCAAGTCAACCGGCGTCGCATTTGAGATTCGACACCCCGAAACGCAACTCCTCGTCGACGACGAGGAACCTCCTGCAGCGCGGCCCCTCCCAATCTACCCGCTCACCGAAGGTCTCCAGCAGCGGCATGTGGCCAAGGCGGTGTCGGCCGTCCTGCCTTTGGCTGACAGCGTCGAGGAAGCTCTCCCGGAATCGATACGAGCTCAAGTCACCCCAGGGCCGCTATTGCCCATCACCGAGGCCTTGCGATGGCTGCATCAGCCCAACTCGCTCGAAGAAGCAGAACGGGCTCGGCAGCGATTTATTTTTCAGGAACTCTTCGTCCTGCAATTGGCTCTGGCCATGCATCGTCATCAGGTCCAACACGCCCTGCCAGCGCCTAAGGTCCAGGCCACGCCTCAGATTCATGCCAGGATCCTAAAACGGTTCCCGTTCCAACTCACCGCCAATCAACTGCAAGTCATCGAAGAGATCCGCAAGGATATGGAACGGGATGTCCCGATGAATCGACTGGTTCAAGGGGACGTCGGTTCCGGCAAAACTGCCGTCGCTCAATACGCACTTCTGAATACGGTCGCCAACCGATATCAAGCGGCGTTGATGGCACCTACCGAGCTGCTGGCTCGACAGCACTATCAGAAACTCCGGCAGCAACTGAGCGATAGCCAAGTCATGATCGAACTGCTGGTGGGATCGCTAACAGGGGCTAGCCGCCGAGAATTGCTGCAACGGATCGCGCTGGGCACAGTCGATATCGTCATTGGGACGCAAGCGCTGCTCGGCGAGCAAGTCGACTTTGCGAGATTGGGTTTGCTCGTCATCGACGAACAGCATCGTTTCGGTGTCGAGCAGCGGGCTGCCTTGCGCGATTCTCGTGTCACACCTCACTATCTCGTGATGACGGCGACTCCCATTCCTCGGACATTGGCCATGACTGCGTTTGGAGATCTCGACGTATCGATACTACGAGATCGACCCCCGGGTCAGTCTGTTGTTACGACTTATGTTTCGGATTGGGCACATCAAGAGAGTTGGTGGAAGTTTGTGATCGAACAAGTCCATGGCGGCAGACAAGCGTTCGTGGTTGCGCCGCGAGTCGATCATGTTCATGACGATTCGGATTCTGAAGAATCGCAGGGGGCCATTCAGTGGTACGAGAAACTGAGCAAGGGACCACTGTCCCAGCTGCGAGTCGCTTTGGTGCATGGGCGAATGGACGGTGAAGTGAAACAAGCACAGCTCGACGCTTTCGCTCGAGGAGAAACGGATGTTCTGGTTTCCACCACGGTGGTCGAAGTAGGCATCGACGTTCCCAACGCATCCATCATGACGATTCTGGAGGCCGACCGAATGGGATTGGCCCAACTCCATCAATTGCGAGGTCGCGTCGGACGGGGCAGATTCCCAGGATTCGTATGTTTGTTCCCGAGCGCAGGGTTGGGCGATGAAGAAATGGAGCGGTTAAACCACTTTGCATCGAACCACGATGGTTTTGCCCTTGCCGAAATGGATTTGAAACTTCGAGGCCCCGGGGAATTGTTGGGCACTCGCCAGTCGGGGCTTCCACCTCTTCGCATTGCAGATCTCTGTCGCGATGAAGCGTGGCTGATCCAAGCTCGCACGTTAGCGAGTCGATGCATCGCAGTCGATCCTCAACTTCGCTTGCCGGAACACGATCTGCTTCGCCGACAAGTCGTCAGCAAGCACGGTGCCTCCCTCGCAATCAGCGACGTAGGATAAGGGCGTCGCTATGGGGACGGCGCCGCACTAAGCTCTGAAAGAGCGGAATGTGATAGGTACCGTTATCACAGCACGCCCCGTTTTGGGGCTCGCACCACCTCCGTGGATCATTCGCCAACGGTCAGTTCAATCCCGAGTGCCATCAAACGGGATCGCAGGTCCAGGATCTTGGTGGTTGCGATGGCGTCTACCTGAGGACTGATCTCGTCCAACTCCCGTCGAGCGATATCGAACTGCTCTCGCTGCGTTTTCGTCGGCCCGTGGCTCGATGGTGCGAATCCGGATTGACTCGCAGCCAATCGCGCGACGATCGGCGGAATCGACTCGATGTACCGTTCCTCAAGGACCGGGTTTCCGGTGAGTCGCTTTTTGATCGCATGGATCTCCTTCTTCAACCCTGTCAAATCGGCGATCATCACCGCCGGTTCTGGGAGGGACGCTTTCACTGCGTCTTCGGCTTGACCAATGATTTCCCCGGCCTTGGCCAGTTTGCGCTGGATCCGCTGGAGGCGAAGTTGTTGATCGGTAACTTGTCGTTGGAAGGCTAGCACCTCGCTCCGATCAACGCGTGGCAACGACGGTTCGAGCATCGGTTCAAGCACAAACGTCACCGGTTCGGTCAACTTCTTGTCTTGGTTCCCTTCGGACTGATAGATCGTTGCACGGTAGGATCCCGGAGGAGCCAAGGGACTCGTTCCAAGCCCTTTGATTGGGGCCAGCTTCATATCCCAAGAGACTCGATGCATCCCTTTGGCGTTCGGCAGTTCGACTCGAGCGATGTAATTGCCCGCTTGATCATCGATACGCACATATCGGCATGGAAGAACTTCTTGAGACTCCATCTCCAGCTCCTCGGCCGTCGCCACCTTGGCATCTCGATTCTCTTTCTTGGCTTCTTGCTCGGCTTCCAAGCGTGCATCCTTCTTCGACTTGAAAGCATCCTTTAGGTATACCGAAAAGACGGCTCCATACTTCGGATTGTCGGAAGTGAAAAAGCCGTCCCCTTGAAAGCCTTCTTTGCTACCCATGCCACCCAATCGATCTTCGGGGTAATACCACCATGTACGACGAATCGAAAACAGATGGGCATCCTTGTCCAAATGCTCGACCGCCAGTTCTCTCAGGGCCGAGTAATCGTCGAGCACATAGAATCCGCGGCCAAAGGTGGCTGCGACAAGATCGTTCTCGCGACGCTGGATCGCCAAATCGCGCACCGGAATCGTCGGGAGCCCAGACGAGAGCTTCATCCACTTCGCCCCGCCATTGACCGAACAAAAGACTCCGTACTCCGTTCCAAGGAACAGAAGGTTAGGCTGCACATGGTCTTGTTCGATTCGCCACACGAGATGCCGCTCGGGTAGATCGCTTGCGATGGATGTCCACGTTCGGCCTCGATCGACGCTCTTGATGACATACGGTTTGTAGTCTCCAGTCTTGTGATGATCCAGGCACGCGTACACGGTGTCCGGATGATGCCGATCCGCCTTGACATCGTTGACGAAAGCACCTTCGGGGATATCAAAGAACCGATCGACTTTGCGCCAGTTCTGTCCTCCATCTTCACTGACTTGGATCAGTCCATCGTCGGTTCCAACGTAGAGCAATCCGGGAACGACGGGGGATTCGCTGACAGAAGTGATGTTTCCGTAGGCGCTCATCGCCATCAAGTCAAAACCAGCATCCATCCCCCAAACGCGACCCATCACGGGCAAGGTCCATCGATCGATCCCTTTGGAGAGATCGGGACTGATCGTTGTCCAGGAGTCTCCGCGGTCGTCACTTCGGTGCAGCTTCTTGCTTCCAAGGTAGATCCGTTTGGGATCGTGTGGGCTGATCAGAATCGGGGAATCCCAGTTGAAGCGGAACCCTTCTTCTCCGGCCGCAGGCTGAGGTCGGACGTCGACCGATTCACCGGTGCGACGGTCGTAGCGATGAATGAACCCTTGCTGAGCTTCGCAGTAGATGATATTGGGATCCGTGGGGTCGATGGCGTTGTCGTGACCATCGCCTCCCAACGTGATCTTCCAGTCGCTGTTGGTGATTCCCTGGACGAAGCGTGTTGCGACAGGTCCATACTGGGTGTTGTTGTCTTGGGTTCCACCCACGACGTGATAGAAGGGCAAATCGTAGTCGACGTCGACTTTGTAGAATTGTGTGACAGGCAGATTGCCAAAGAAGCGATAGGTCTTGGCGAAGTCATTCGATTGGTAAACGCCACCGTCACAGCCGACCAGAAGAAAATCAGGATCGGTTGGATGGAAGACCACTGCATGGTTGTCGACGTG
>JALOQW010000287.1 GCA_025459275.1 Pirellula sp. | reverse complement strand
GCCGATCCATGTTAGTTGGGTCGTGGCTTCTTTCGCGAGGACACCGCTGGGCAACACCTCTGCGATGCGCCGGTCCAAGATCATTTGGCGCGCGACCCAGGTTTTGCCTTGGCCCTTGGCTCCCACAATAGCGATACTCGGTAAGGCGACCCCGCGTCCTGATAAGATGTCGGCAACGTTGGCACGATAGTCGTCGCACCATTGCACGATCGTGTGGCCGACGGCTTGATGGCCGAGCAAACGTCTGGCTGCTCGCTCGATATCGTCCGCGAGTCGATTCGCTTCGTTCATGTTCGTTGTGCCCGTTCCATTGCATCCAAAGTCTGGTGAATTGAATCTATGCATGCCGCTTCCGTTTCCATCGGCGACCATGTAGCTCCCGGTGCATCTGGTCCTGCATAGCGTTTCATCGGAATCGGACTAGGAGTTAACGGCCTCGCTACGTTCGCAAGCTGGATTTCCAACGTCGATGGAGGCTGCGACCTGTCCAATCCAAGTTCGTCGGTGACGACGGCAACCAAGTCCGATAGCTGCTGCCACGCACTCTCCGATTCGGCCAGAGCAGGGACTGAGTCCGAACTTGCGAGAACCAGGCCGACACCAGCCGCGCCCGCAAAGAGCAGCTCCTTCAGAGAAGCAAAAACAAGAACGGACGTTCCACCGAAGTCTAATGGGATCATGATGACAGCCAAAAGTGGCGCGAAAAGGACACCGGCGGGCGCAACACCGCTAAGGATGCGTTGGCGCATCGGCATTTCCGCCCATATTCTGCTGGTTAAATCATCAATATGCCCGGGATCCAACCTCGCTGCACTCTCCGCCTGAAAGCGTTCAATGGCGCGCTGACATGCATCGCGCACCTGGCGTTTATCCTCGGGGGATTCATCCATGCGCAACAGCCCCAACCGGTCTCGTCGAACGAGGTATTCGCAGAGCGTATCGGCCGTGACAACTCGCCCAGACTCGCCTCGTTTGAATCGAGCCCGCACCCACTCCCCGACCGCTGAACTGCCATCCGATAACCAACCGACTTTCAGCCAAGAAGCAGCTCCCGCAACCGTCGACTTGCCCGCCTGAGCAATGCGCTGCACCCATCGACCAGGCTTGGCCCACCACGGAGCCGTTCGCTCGAGAGATTCAGCGACCTGTTGGATGATCTGACGCGAAGCCTGAAGTCGCAAACGAGGGTTCGACGAAGGGCTTGAAGGATCCAATGAGAAATCGGTGCATGCATCCGCAACGACTTGTTGCAAATAACACAACTGTTGCCGCTTCTGTTCCAGGTACTGCGTCGCTTCCGATAACGCTCGATGCACGATGGTCGTCAAATGCGAAGTTGCCGAACGGATCGCATCCGCAAGCAGATCGTTGGCATGCAACTGGCTCCCCAATCGTATCAACCACTGAGCGTCCAAGATGGCTTCGGGGGGCTGAGGCGCGGGGGTGCCATCGATTCGAAAAAAGAGGGGTAATGGTGCTTCGGTCGAGAAACCCTCGAGATCACCGGGAGGAGTAGGGAGCCGTTCACGCAACTGAGGTCCATCAAAGTTGTATGCCATGTAGACTCGACGAATATGTGAGGCTCGATACAACTGCTCGACCTCCCTTGCGATTTCCGAGGTCGCATAGCGACGTGGAACGCGATTGACGGCGATCATGCGTTGCACGTGAGGCATCCGCTGCTCCAGCAGTTTCAGCAACCTCGAAACAGTTTGATCATGCAACGCGTTGGCAGGCAATACAACGAGAAATGCGGAACAAAGTGTTGCAGCGCGCGACAAGACTTCAAATCGCGTTTCCGCAGCCCTGGCTGTCGCTTCCTCGTAACGGGTCATGGAATTGGCAGCCCGCTGGGTGATTAAACCCGTTTGCACATCAGGGCAATCCATCAGCGCAATTCCTAATCGATCCAGATTGGGGTCGGTAGCGATTAACGGAATCTCGATCGGTTGACGCAATATCTTCTTGCCCGTCCCATCGTCCAGCGTGCGTGGGGCAAGATCGTTGTATTGACGCGACGCTTCACTGGGATCCTCGGACAACATCTCGCATTCAGTACCGAATACCGATTGCAGCTGGCGCGTCACAAATTCCCAGACCCCTGATTGCGTTCGCCAAGATGCTGGAAGCCACAACACGAATCGGTGGGTCCCCTCATTGTTGGCCGAACCAATCAAGACGCGACGACTCGGGCCATGCAGTGAGGGGCCGAGAAAGGTTGCGACCAACGAACTTTTCCCTGCGTTCAACATGCCTAGCACGGCGACAATCGGACATGCGGGTGCCGCAACCAGAGCCTGAGCTTGCGATAATGCGACTTGGAGCTCGTCCGAAAGGGATTTACCCTTTTCAGGCCGCTCCCGCTCCCACCGCTCTAGCACGGACACCAACGATATTGCAGGTGCGGCTGCGGGGGAAGCGATACCAGTACCAGGACCAACCAACGGAGCGGCGAAGGGCTGTTCGTAGAGAAAATCCTTGAGCGAATGCAGGTTGTTTTTCAGGGTTGGGTCCACTGCATTGGTTTTCCGTGTGGCTTGTTGGATGCATATCCGGTTTGACAAATCGGTCGATTCGCCAATAGTAGAGCATTCCTTCCGCCGATCCAACAGGTCGTTCATGGTCCAAGGCATCACACTCAGTCGAAGCTCCCTCACCGCCCTCATTGCCTTGAGCATTTTGATTCCCGTCGCCTGCGGGCTCGGACTGGCGATTTGGGTGCAGAAGATTCCAGAACCGCCGCTGCATGCAGTCGTGCGAATGGACCGGATGTGGATCGAACCGACCTCGTCCCAGCAAGCTCAACGCTTGGTCCCTGCGGTCACGGTCAAGAACGTCACACAGGAACCTTGGCGAAATTTGTCCATCGGGCTGAACAAGCGTTTCTATGCTCAGGAGCCCAAAGGGATCCCAGCAGGCGGAACGGTCACTCTGCCGCTCGAGGCCTTCATCGCCCGCAATGGAAGTGTGCGGTTTCCACCCCATCAACAAGACGTGACCCACGTGACCGTCTTTGCTCAGATCGGCACCGGCGCCCGAGCGGTGAGCGAGTTCGACATCCCCTCCGATGCCCTGGGAATCGCTACCGCGCCCCGCAAAGATGCGGATGCAGGTTGGATCGAGCCTAACGCTCCCAAACCATCACCTCGGTAACGCCGCTCTTGGCTGGCAACTGGTGCTCGAAAACAATTCGAACTCGGTCCGAACGGACGGGAGCGAATCGCGATTCGTTCCATTGGCTACCGGCCGGCTTCTCCGGACGATGCTCCTCCCGTTCAACACGTTGCCAATTCCCATCGCGATAGACTTCGATGGCATACGACTTGGGGGGCTGAACGCCTCCGCGATCATCATAGATCCCTAATTCGATCCGCGAGAACTCGACCGGTTTTCCGAACTGGATTTCGAGCCAATCGGATTCGGACGGGGACTCGTAGCTGGTCCAGCGATTCATCGGCGTGGGGGCGAACATCGTCTTCCCATCGTTGGCCTTCTCCGGTGTTCCTCCAAAACGGTCGCTGTGCGAAGCGAGCGTTCGAGGATACTCATCACCAGGTGCACGGTAAGCGAGATTCCCTGCAGGAGGGGGCGCAACACGGTACGGCAATTCCTCAGGCCCCCAAGCTTCGATTTCCGTCAAACCGACCGTGTAACCCTTCGGTGCATCGATTTGTAATTGAATCTTGGATACCGATGCATTGTTCAATGCGATCGACGATGGCCGATGCCCGATCCATTGGACGGGCGATTGGATATCGATGGACTTCCATGCTTCATTGGACCAAATCGCGATGCGGACCGCCTCTGGTGCGCGGATGGAGCCGACGCGTTTCTCTTCATCGTCGAGGAAGTAGAGTTTCAACTGATCGATCGCGCGAGGCATCCCGAAATCCAGTTCGATCGTTGTGGTGGAATCGGATGGTGGAGCGCTCGCCCAGCGATTCGGTGGATGCTGGGTATACCAATAATTGCCATCCTGAATCTTGGAGATCGAGGTTCCTTCGGCCGTCGAGGAAGCCACGATGCGAGGAAAGTAGGAACCGTCGTTATTGACGAGATGGTTCACGTGTCCTTTGTTCTCTTCATTGCTGGAACTCAACGGCTTCTTGGGAGCAGGCAGATCGACCACCACCACCGTCTCGAGTTTTTTGCTCTCCCAAATGCGTTGACCGTCGCACAGGATATGCAACCCTGGCCCCATTCCGTAGCGTGTCCCTTCTCGATCCCAAAGGACACTGATATCGCGGTTGCGATATCGAACGCCGTCGAGTGCGAGATAATCCCAATGGTCTGGGAATAAAGGAACGAGCCGTAGGGATTCTAAGTTGGAGGGGTCGATGCCAACCAATCCGGTAATGATCAGATCGATGTAACCCGAGTGGAAATAGTGCTCGCTATGGTTGTAACCATCATGCCCTTCAAACGATCCTGTATCCGGATGAAGTGCTTCGGCCAAATAGGGACGTCCATCCTTGCGGTGCGATCTTGCATAGATCAACAGTGACTTCACGTAGTCATCGGCCGAGATGACCGGTGACGGTCCGTTCTGCAGATGGTTCGCGAGTCCTTTCAGCGTTTGGGTCGTGGCATAAGGCCAGGATTGACCGCTCCACCAACAGCAACTCTTCATGAGCAGGAACATCGGGTCGTTGCGTTCGACGGTACTTGGACCATAGTCTGCAAAGAACGCATCGCGGTCCATCAGTTTGGACCAGGCTACATCGTACTGTGAGCCGGGCGGAATCATATCAAACTGCCAAGGAACGTAACCGATCAATTCGCGGCCGTACGGGCTCCCCGCAAATTGTCCATCTTCATAGATGAACGAATTGGCGGTAACCTTGTGGCCATCCTTTTCTTCATCGTCTCGGTATCGAATCAAGAAAAACTGACGCTTGGGGTCCCAGAGTTTTTCGTAGATCCGCTCTCGAAGCCCATCTGCGAACGTTTGGTACTTGTTGGCCGTGGCCTCGTCTCCTTCTCGTCTTGCCAGTTCGGCGATGGCGACCGCTTCCGCCCACATGTAGGCGTTGAACGAGGGGCGATAGCTCGGAGCTCCGCGCAGAATGTCCTTGGTTTGACGGCTGGCGATATTGAACTCCATCCCATCATCGTGGCCGTTCTGCCAAAAGAGACCGACTGGTTCGCCACGATGCGATTCGACGTAGTGTCGGGCTTTCCAAGCTTCGAAGTTCTCGATGAGCTTGGGGAGAAGCCGTCGGCTCCATTCAGGATCCGGATGGACGTGGTCGACTGCAACCACGGAATCCGCTAACCAGGTCGAGTAATTGCGAGGCTGCGCGCCGGGAGTCTCAAACCAATAACGACTATAGTCTTTTGCGATACGAGGCGACCTCAGCCATCGGGCTTCGTAGAGCTGGTGTCCTGCGGGGCAACTGATAGCACCATAAGCCCCTGACCAAAAGGGGCGATCGATAAACTCAGTGAACAGATACCCCGTGTCCGGCGAGCCGTACGTCAGATGCTTGGTCATCAACTCCCAACGGTAATAGTAAGTTGTGACCAAATCACGTTCTGGGCAATCAAAAGCTGGCACCTGTTCGAGATACCAATCCCAATCCCGGTTGTCCCAGAATGTCTCTCGCTCCAAGAGCGCTCGTGCATCGATGCTCTGGGCGGCTCCGGAAACTGCGAAATACGCCACGACAAGTAAGGAAAGGATGTTACGCATAGAATCGAAGCAACGAGAACCGCCGAACACGACTGAATGACTATCTACCTGAGGACCACCTGAGGAGATAAGAACCTCAAGAACTTAGATCACTACGGGTTTATCCAAATGACGGCGCACCGGCACCCACTGTCCCGCGTGCATCAGCGAATGGGTCGTGAGGAGGACCACCATGTCCCCGACGCGAGGAAACATGTTGCGCCAAGACTCAGGGCTTGGTTGATCCAAATCTTCGGGCTTCCCGCTTTGTCCTTGCTGTGCTGTTCCCCAAAGCCTGCGGGCAATGCCGGAGCGGATCCGGGAGCAATGGCGTCCAAGATGCTGGCGTTGGAATGAATCAAATGTCCCAATTGCCACGCAATGTGGTTGCAACCTTTGCCAGGTCGCACCAGCAAGTCCGCGTCACTCAGGTCACTTAAGTAACTCGAAACCACCATGTTCGTCGTTCGGAGCGTTTGCTTGAGAGCTTCACGAGCATCCATCGGTTTACCTTTCCCATCTTGAAAATGAGTCGAACTATCTCAGTTTGCCATACAGGACAGGATACCCCGGTTCGCGGTTTCCCGGGATAGGGCATGGCAACGTTTCCTCCGCCCCGCGTCACAACCACGTGCACTTTTGCGTGCCATAACACAGCCAGCCACACAGTGAATCGCTATCCAATGCAAGCGTTACGGCGTGAGCCGCCCGGTGCTAGCGGAGCGGCGCGAGCCGCCCGGTGAAGGCGTCTGCAGGACACTCCCTACCGA
>JALOQW010000286.1 GCA_025459275.1 Pirellula sp. | reverse complement strand
TATGTGTTTGTGGTGGATATTTCCGGAAGCATGGCGGATCAAGGAAAACTGCGCCTGGCCACCGGTGTCGTTGATGCGTTCATCGGCGAGCTCGGGAGCGAGGACCGCTTGGAAGTTATGGCATTCAATAATACGCCGACGCTTCACTTCAAGGACTTGCGACCGGCGAATGATGATTCCAAGCAATCCGCTCGGGAATTCCTGAAGGATCAGCGAGCCGTCGGAGGTACTGTCCTGGGCCCGGCCATCACCACCGCCTACAAGTACAAGCAAGAGGATCGACCGCTCAATGTCGTCTTGCTCTCCGATGGGATGACGCAGCAAAACGAACAGGCCGAATTGATCGCCCTGATCGGCAAGGCTCCAGCGTCGACGCGCGTGTTCTGTGTCGGGATCGGCAACGAAGTCAACCGACCTCTGCTGAAACAGCTCTCCGAACGAGCTGGTGGTCTCGCGGCGTTTGTGTCTTTGCAGGACGATTTTCAACGCCAATCACAGGCGTTCCGCCGAAAGCTGATGCGACCAGTGGCCACCAACGTCCGGATCCTACTCGACGGTGTTGAGACCTATGACGCAATGCCAGGTGCACTTCCCGATTTGTTTTACGGAGCGCCCCTCCGAATGATCGGTCGCTACAAGCAAGGAGGTCCGACCCGGGTGACGGTCAGCGGAGAAGTGATGGGCCGGCCGTTTGAGCAGTCGGTCGAAGTTCCTTTGCCAAAGAGCAGCGACGAGAATCCAGAAATCGAACGGATGTGGGCTTACTGCCGCGTACAGCAATTGATGAATGAGCTGCGCGAGAATGGCAACAACGCCGACCTGGAAAAGGAAATCGTTCGCTTGTGCGAGGGATACTCCATCGTCAGTGAGTATGCATCGTTTATCGTCTTGGAGAATGATGCGGAATACCAAAGGTGGTCGATCGAGCGCCGAAATGCGACTCGGGTTCGGCGCGACGACGCTGCACGAGGCCGGTTGCAAGCGGAATTGGAACGTTTGCGAGAGCAATCGCTCGCAGCGCTCGGTCCGAATAAATCCGAATCGAGCAACAAGGTGACGCAATCCGCATCCCAACCTTCCGATTCGGGGGCTGCTCAGAACGTGGCAAGCAGCACTCCATCGGACTTGAATTTGTCGGTAAACAGCTCACCTGAATCTATCTCTGTGGACTCGGGTAACCGAAACATCGGGATACCGAATACTGGAGCGGCACCTTCGGCAAGCGACAGGTCCTTCGGCGGTGGTGGTGGAGCTATTGATCCGGTGAGTTGTGCAATTGCGTTGAGCTTGGCAGGCGCATCGGCTTGGGCCGCTCGCCGACGACTTCATGGAACAGCCAGCAAATCAGGGAACTCAACCTGAGAGGAGCTGAGTAGGGGTAGCTGTCTGCGAGGGCCGATCCGGTCGATCCCAGGATCGGCTGTCCTGTGTTTTCGATTTCATGTGTACTTCTTCTGAGGATCCGAGCGATGCACGTTTTCAAACTCATACGCGACTACGTGAGAAACGCACCGATGGTATTGATCCTCAGCGGAATGGCAGTTGTCTTGATTGCTATCCCGGATGTGGAGCGCGCCGTAGAATTCCAGTTCCGCGATTTCCGTTGGAATACGGGGCCAGTTGGACCGTCGAATCTACCTGTGGGGCTCCCATGGATCGGTAATCTTCAACACGGATTGCGGATCCTGGGTTGCAATTGGCTTCATTGGTCGGTTGCTCATTTGTTTTGGGATCTGATCATGTTCTACGTGATCGGGAGCCTCTGCGAGCGGGTCAGTCGGACTGGCTTTCTCCTGGTCGTCGCGCTCAGCGGATTGATCATCCCCATTACTGTGATGCTCTCGTCGCCGGAGATCGGTTCCTATCGGGGGCTGAGCGGCATCGATACAGCGCTTTACGCATTGCTCGGAACGCTTTGGCTAAAAGATGCCGTTCGAGAACGCGATAGAGAAGCTGCACTTTTGAGTGGAGGGCTCCTTGCAGCGATGGCGCTCAAAAACTTTTACGAAGTACTCTCCCAGCAAACGTTGTTCGTAGCGGATGGCTCGTTTACCCCGGTCCCGATCGCACACTGGGTGGGCGGGGCGGTCGGCGTACTCATTGCCCTGCTGATCTCGCCACGCGCTACACCCGCCCCCTTTTCAAAATCGTGAACACAGACGTCACCAGATAAGGTCAATGCATATCTCGATGCGTTCTCCGGTTCTCAATTCACGAACTTGCGAAGCAAATTGGCTGAAGACGACAGGCTTAGGGACCCTGAAGACTCCAAGCCTGTTGCCGTGATATTATCTTGTCCGAAAAGGTTCTCACTTGCAAACCGTATGCATATGCGCTAGATTGACTGCTCGGGGTTGAGAATCCTCCTTGCGCAGAACAGCAAGGGAAACGGAACAGGCTGGAGTGAGAATGGTTGGTGACGAAGAGCCTTTCGATGTATTGGTAGTTGGGTCAGGGCCAGCAGGCTTAGGCGTAGGTGTTGCGCTGAAGCACGCAGGCGTATCCAACTTTCAAATTCTGGATCGTGGTCGACCGGCGCAATCCTTTTCGGAATGGCCGTCCGGAATGCAATTGATCACTCCTTCCTTTCCAGCGAATTCAATCGTCGATCCGAAAGGATGGCATCTTTCTGTTTGCTGCCGACGATGGACTTGCATTTCCGATGACCGCGTCTCAGGTGGTCACGGCAGTTTATCTGGCTGGAGTCTTGCTGCCATGTTTGGTTACAGCCCTTACGATTGCCAAGGAATCGAGTTGGTCGAAAACCGGCGTTATGCTCGCGCGACAAGCTGTTTTCGCCGTGCTGTTCTCCGCAATCCTGGCCTGGGGTGGGGCATGGTTCATTTAAGGGAATACTTAAGAAACCAAGCATGAAAAAGTTACCCGTAACCGTACTCTCGGGATTCCTCGGGGCTGGTAAGACCACCCTCCTCAATCATGTCCTCTGTAACCGCGAAGGACTGCGCGTTGCAGTGATCGTCAATGATATGAGCGAGGTTAACATCGATGCGCAACTGATCGCGGGTGGAAACGCAGGACTGAGTCGAACGGAAGAGAAGCTTGTCGAAATGACGAATGGATGTATCTGTTGTACACTTCGAGAGGACTTGCTCTTGGAAGTTTCCAACTTGGCCAAGGAAGGCCGTTTCGATTATCTGTTGATCGAGTCGACGGGGATTTCGGAACCTGCCCCGGTTGCTGATACGTTCACCTTTGCGATGGGAGATGGAGTCCCACTCTCGGACATCGCAGAACTTGACACCATGGTGACCGTAGTCGACTGTGCGAATTTCATGGAAGAACTGAGGATCAGTAAGGATCTGAAAAGTCTTGGGCAAGCGATCAACGACCAGGATGCGCGAACGGTGGCTGACCTTCTCGTTGATCAAGTCGAGTTCGCGAATGTGATTGTCCTCAACAAGATCGATGCAGTCGATGAGGCAACGGTGCGGACCATCGAGTCACTGATCGATCAGCTGAATCCGTATGCGGTCAAGCTGCGTAGCGAATTCGGAAGAATTGATCCAAAAAAGATTCTCGGTACAAGCCGATTTGATTTCGAGGTTGCCAAACAGTCCAAGGGCTGGCAGTTGACGCTTCGCGGGGAAGGTGCAAGCGAAACAGAGGAGTATGGGGTGCATAGCTTCGTCTATCGCGCCAGACGACCCTTCCATCCGACCCGGTTCTACGAAAGATTGAACCGCGACTGGCATGGGATCTTGCGCTCCAAAGGATTCTTTTGGCTCGCCAGTCGCCTCGACAAGATCGGTGTCTGGTCGCAAGCCGGCAGAATGGCGAGACTGGACTTTGGAGGGTTTTGGTGGGCAGCTATCCCCAAGGAGCATTGGCCCGACGTTCCACAGATTCGAGAAACCATCGACAGGGTCTGGAACTCGGAGGTTGGCGACTGCCGACAGGAATTGGTCTTCATCGGAATCGAGATGGATGAGATCGAGATTTACGATTCGTTGCAAACGTGTTTATTAACTGACGAGGAATTGGCACTTGGGCCCGCCGCTTGGGCATCGCTGGCAGACCCGTTCCCCAAATGGAATCGGACCGTTGAGGATTTGCTGGCATCGATCGAGTCACAGTGACGATTGAGCAACCTTATCTTCTTGAACAGAGAACCAAATACATGGTCGTGCATAGGGGTGAAAATTGAATCTGCCGTCTGCCGCCATAATGCGATCGGCCTGCCTGCTAGGTATTCTGTTCGCTGTACTTTTGAGTTCCAGCGTAGCACGTTTGGCCTCCGCGTCAGCGCAGGAGAAGGCAATAGGTCCTGCCAGCCAAGAAGCATCCAATGCAGTGGTTGCTGCCGTTCCTCGCGACACTTTTCTGTCAACAGAAGCACTCAATGAACACACGAAACAGCTCTCACAGGAACTGCTCTTAAAAGCACTCGACAACGAAGCCCTCTATACGTTGGTTGGCCAATTGAAGCCTGTGTCGGAAGGGTTTTGGGGTGGTTACTTTTCTGTGGATCCTGCCGATCTCACAGAGATTGAGCAAGTAAGAGCCGCGCTTCGAAGCTGGGACGTGCCAGGACTGTTTTACGCCGATGTGCTGGTGTACGAATCGATACAGCATGGCCATCGCTATGCGTCCGCCTACATCGTTCATGTACCAAGTCTAAAGATGTTGATCGAGCGCGAGAGCGATTTCTTTGCTCGCTGGGGAGTCACTGTTGATACTCCACCTGGCGAAATCATGATGGCCATCGAACGAAGTCGCCAACCCGATGACCGCTGGCGCGGATTTGGGCTAGTCTTTGGCTATCCGAAGTATGCGATCGATTTCTTTGTGACCGCTGGGATGCACCAACGCAGTACAGGAGAATTCGTCGAGCGAGACTTTAGGCAGATTGCTACCTTCGCAGGTCGATCTGGGCGTTTCGTGTATGCAGTGCCAAAACTGAGTCGCCCGAACGCGGAGGACATTTCGCTACAACGTAGAGCGGCGACGCTTTTGTCCGAGTACAAACGACTTCGTCCGCAGTATACCAAGCCGACGAAGGATCCATCTGGACTACTGCGTGACTGGATGGACGACGGAAACGGCAAGTGTCATCCGGATCATCTTGTTGCCAAACTGCCGGCAAGAACGGAAGCTGAGTTAGATGCGGAAATCGCAAGCTGGAGTGTGCCTGAAAAGCGTCACCCTGATGTCAAGTTTAACCATCTCTATATCGTACTGAGTCATGCGGACTTCGAAGCCGTGCGCACTTCTGACTTTCTTTTAAATCAGTTCGCGGCGTCAGACCAAGGTTTCCCAAGGTTCCTGCCTGCAGACGATCAATCTCAGTCGATTTATTTGCGAGGACGCGATACCTACATCGAACTATTTGGACCTGATAATGAGTTCGGTGAACCGGTTGGGAAGATTGGAGTGGGCTGGTCTGTGGAAAAGGTAGGTGAGCTGGATGTCGTACAAAACCTGCTCGCCAAAGATTCACCCGTCAGTTTCACGCGTGTCCTGAATCAATGGGACTTTGATCGCGAGGGAACGGCAGTCAACTGGTACCACTCACTATTTCGAAATCAATCATCGCCTGGCGATGCTGTCTGGTGGTTCAGCGAAACGCATATCGACTTTATCCCGGCACTCTATCCGAACGACCTTGGTGACGGTGAGCGTATCTCGCGCAGGGACTTTTTGGAGTCCCGTTTTGATGCAAAGCGGCTCCTAAAGAATGTCACTAACTTTACGATCGAGCTACCGCTTGAAGCGGCTCGAAACCTTCGCAGCGATATGGAGTGTCTTGGATGGAACATTGAAGAGTTCGACTCGCGAACCTGGATTCTGAAGAGTTCGGATTTTCGCTTGATGGTCATGGTTCAACCTGATGGCTCACAGGTAAAAATCAATCGCATTGGCTTCGAGATCAATCCAGGAGTGAATGCTCCAAATCAGCAACCGGTTGGGAACCGAATCGTAGTGAGTTTCGATGGCAAACAGTCAGGATGGCTCCAATTCAAGTAGCGAACCGCGATGGTTTGATAGTCTGACGCCCTACGGTAAACTTCGAAAGCGAGAATAAACATGCAATTCATTCGAGACAGTCTGCCAGATACACCGCGAGTCGGTGAATTGGAATTTAAACTCTCTGAAGTTGAGCTGTCGCCCGGCGTCCTGTTGGA
>JALOQW010000285.1 GCA_025459275.1 Pirellula sp. | reverse complement strand
ACTATGCCAAATCGAGCCTCCAGGAAGGTAAGCGCCGTAGGGGGAATAGATCACCGCCGGGCATTTCCAGTCGCCGAATGAACGCCAGCGAATCGTCGCCATATTCTGCGAAATCTGTTGCCAAGCAGGACCGACAAAATCCACGAATTGAAGCTCAAAGACGGGACGCATGCCATAACAAGCCATCCCCGTAGCCACCCCAGCAATCGTCGCTTCAGCCAGTGGCGAATTGAATGCTCTATCCGGGAACTGAGTGGAAAGCCCAGCGGTCAATCGAAAGACGCCTCCCTTGGGGTCCTCGATGTCTTCCCCAAAGAATACATAGTTTCGATCTCGTTTTAATCCCTCGTGAAAAACTTGATTGACCGCGTCCACCATGCGCCACTTGCGACCGCCTTCCAATGGAGGTACTTCGGCTTGCGGTAACGGA
This sequence comes from Pirellula sp., assembly GCA_025459275.1. Lineage (GTDB taxonomy): Bacteria > Planctomycetota > Planctomycetia > Pirellulales > Pirellulaceae > JBKCUI01. Next base: position 5,734 of record JALOQW010000285.1, on the reverse strand, counting down.
CCGACAAGTTCAGAAAGCAATTCCTCCGGCCTCGGGTCGGGCATGGTTTCCGCCCACTGGTAATCTTGATCGATCTGCTGATCAATCTTGTGCCGTATCTCCTCCCAGCCTTCCCACGTCAACTCACCCGCATCGATCAACTCTTCCACCACCGTGTTGATCGGATCCCGCTCCATCATCTCCGAAATTTCGGAGGGAGGACGATAGACACGATGGTCATCACTGCTCGTGTGACTGCACAGACGGTCGACCTCGCAAACCAACACCGATGGACCGTCCCCGGATCGAGCTCGTTCAATCGCTGTCGAGGCCGATTCGTGCACCCGATCCGGATGCCGACCGTCAACGGGTACCACTCCGATATGCCTATCGAAGATTCCGAGCTTGAATGGATTGAACTTGTCCGTATTGGTGCTGATGCCGTAGCGATTGTCCTCGACGACGAATACTACAGGTAACTTTCGCTCGGTGGCAAATGCAACGGCTTCGTAAAACTCCCCTTGGCGGCTTGCGGCATCTCCGGTCGTTGCGACCACAACGCCGGATGCCCCCTGCAATTGCATCGCCCAAGCCGCCCCGCACGCGGGAAGCAAATTGCTCGCGGTGGGGGTAGGAACACTCCAGATATTCTTCGATCGAGAACTTGGGTGACCAGGCATCTGCCTTCCCCCACTGCTCGTATCCCGCTTAGCAAAATACGCCTTGGCGAGTTCTTGGTTGGTCATTCCTTTTGCGAGCATCATGGCGCGATCGCGGTAATACGGGAATAGATAATCCTCTTCCCTCAAAAGCATCGCGATGACCGCCAGCGACTCATGCCCCATCCCAGCGACTTGGAACCACCCCTTACCCTGCCTGAGAAGGACCGCCTCACGTCGATCCCCTTCGCGGCTCAAGTACATAAGCTTGAGCAACTCAAGTTTGTTGTAGGTTGCCCGCGAACTTTTCTGGCTCATGAACCACTCCTTTTGAAAACATGGGGTGCCAACGACCAAGTGCGCTTATTATTGCTTTAAAGGCCCTGAAAGGAAAGTAATTTGACTTTAAAGCATTAGAAAAACCTTTGCAAGGGGAGTTCCTGCGTCCATTGGATGCCGTTTCAAGGCTGGTCGTTAGACGAGCGTCGCTCGGAAGCGAGGCATCGTCCAATGAATGCAGGCTGATTATTGACGGCATTGACGGCATTGACGGCATTGACGGCATTGACGGCATTGACGGCATTGACCGTGTTGACCGTGTTGACCGTGTTGAGGGGGTGATTGAGCGGGTTGGTGAGTTCGCATGGGTTCTGGTTAATCCTCACCGGATGTGCCTCCGCTTTCTGGGTTTGGTATGGGGCTGCGGCCTGATTTGCGTGACTGCCTCATTGTCTTGGTTTCGAACGAGGTCTTGTTGCGGAGGATGTGGTGATAATGTTGAGCAAAGCGGTGGGCTTCGTCGCGCAAGTACTGCAGCAACCTTAGGGCAAACGACTCTCTCTTCAAACGAAGGGGTTCTTTTTCCCCGGGCAAATAGATTTCTTCATCTCGCTTGGCGAGTGATATCAGAGTGGGGGGAGTCAGCTCGCAATCTCGAAAAGCGGCCAGGGCTGCATTGAGCTGTCCCTTGCCGCCATCGATCATGAGCAAATCGGGAAACGCTTCCTGTTCTTCATACTTGCGCTTGAAACGACGCGAAACCACTTCGTGGATCGATCGGAAATCATCGATGCCGTTTACATTTTGAATCTTGTAACGTCGATACCCGGGTTTGAAGGGCAAGCCATCGAGAAACTGGACAACCGATGCGACGGTATCGGTTCCTCCCAGGTGAGCGATATCGACCCCTTCGATGACTCGAGGCTCCCGCTCCATGCCCAGAATTTTCTTGAGAGCCTTCATCCCTTTCTTGGGATCGATGTAGAAGACTTCGGGTTGCGCGTGCGTATCGATCTCGCCGCGGCGGTCCAAGTTTTCGAGAAGCTGGATCTCATCTCTCAAACGTGCCGCGCGCTCGAAATCGAGTTTGGATGAAGCCTCGCGCATCTCTTCGCGCATCTGGTCCAGCAGTTTCCGACTACCACCTTCGAGAAAGGTATGAAGCCTCCGAATATCGCGTCGATAATCCTCTTTGCTAATGCGTCGATTGCAGGGAGCGGTACACTGTTGGATGGAAGCTAATAGACACGGTCGAAACCACTGCCATCTCGGATCATCTTCATCGATATCGAGGGAGCATGTTCGAAACTTGAACACACGCTGCATGACTTGCAGGGCTCCGCGAAGCTGCCCAGCGCTGGTGAAAGGCCCGTAGAGCTTGGCCCCTTTGTCCTTGGGGGTCCGGGTCACCTCAACACGGGGAAAATCTTCGTGGGTGGTGATCATCAGGTACGGGAATGTCTTGTCGTCCTTCAGATCTTTGTTGTGACGTGGCTGAATGTCCTTGATCAGTCGGTTTTCTGTCAGGAGCGCTTCGACTTCGCTATCGCAGACCATGCAGTCGATGTCCGCGATCTCATGGATCCAATCCGCGGTCCGGATCTCGGTTGCGGCCGCAGCATGGAAGTAGCTGCTGGCCCTCGAACGTAGATTTTTGGCTTTTCCGACGTAGATCACGAGACCGGATGCGTCCTTCATCAGGTACACGCCGGGATCTTGGGGGAACTGTTTGGCTTTCTCGGCAGCGCGTCGGAAGCCGACGTTGCCCTGATACAAAGCTTCCAGTCGCTCTTCGTTTTCGTGCCTTTCCTCGAGTGGTTCATCCATGAGACTGCGATCGTGTTCTTGGGATAATTTGCAAAAGCCTCTGTATTGTAAACCGCAGCCCATGGTCTATTGCTGCTTTTCATGAGGCGAAAGCCCCAAACCATGCGCGGCATGGCCTCGCAGCTGAAGGGATCGCTCTGCGATTCGAGTCCCTGGGACCGGGCCCAAAAACCGCCGCAACCTCTTTTCTGACTTGAATTTACGCGTTTCCGACTCCAGGCGTGTTCCGGCTTCCGGCGTGCCGACTTCGGGATTGGCCCTTGTGAGAGAGGCGGCACCTTGGTTATTTTGATCTGACTGATTGACGTTACTTTTCCTCGGACGTTGTATGTCTGAACCGGGTTCACGCGTTTCCGCTACGATCGAATTCTTGAGGGGCATCCGCCCTTCGATTCTTCCATCGTTGCTTCTGTGCGATTTTTCCAATTTGCGGCACGAAGTGGAGTTGCTTGAGGAATCTGGAGTGGAGGTATTGCATCTAGACGTGATGGACGGTCATTTTGTGCCGAACCTCACGTACGGTATGCCCATTGTCGAGGCGCTTCGCAAGATCACCAACTTGAAGTTGGATGTGCACCTGATGATCTCCGACCCGGGGACCTACGCTCGGCAGTTTGTTGCCGCAGGGGCAGATTGCATCACGTTTCACATCGAGGCGGTATCGTCGAGTCCAGTCCGCATCCTGGAAGAGGTTCGCAATCAAGGAGTGGCAGCGGGGCTGGCTATCAACCCAGGGACGTCGATGGAGCGACTGCTCCCGTTTGTCCCTGAATGTGACTTGGTCTTGATCATGAGCGTTCCAGCCGGGTTTGGCGGGCAACCGTTCCAAACGGTGGCCTTGGAACGGTTGCACCAACTCAGACGGGATTTCGGTCCCGATCTGTTGCTGGAAATCGATGGCGGCATCAACGTTGACACGGTGGGGCCAGCTACTTCTCACGGCGCAGACCTGCTTGTCGTAGGCTCTGCGATTTTTCGCGAGGCAGATTACTGCCAAGCGATGACCCGTTTGCGTCGGCAGTTTCAGACGACTTGAGCCATGCAAACGGATTTCCATACTCTCATGTGGATGCTATATGAATAAGGTTGTGGTCGTTCGTCCAGGTTCGACCGCGTTCGATGAACAAGAACGCATGAAGGGATGTCTCGACATTCCGTTATCCCCAGCCGGGGTGATTCAAGTCCAACGGGCTGCCAATGAGGTCGCTCGTTTTCCGATTGCTGCGGTCTACTGCGGGCCCTGTGAATCTGCGCAAGCAACAGCGCGTCAAATCGCTGAAACTGCGCGATGCAAGGTCAAGGTTTGCGATTGCTTCCGCAACCTCGATCATGGCTTATGGCAAGGCAAGTGCATCGACGACATCAAACGTCAGCAACCTAAGCTGTTCAAGCAAGTGCAGGACAATCCCCGAGCCTTCAATCCGCCCGGGGGCGAAACCATTGCCGACGCTGAGTTGCGCGTATCAAAGCAATTGCAAAAGCTACAAAAGAAGCACGTCAATGAAACGATTGCCGTCGTGATCCCAGAACCGATGGCAACGCTCGTTGCGAGCAAACTCAAGTCGGTTGATTTTGAAGATCTATGGGATTCCGAGTGCGATGACGGGTCTTGGGAAATCATCGGCGACAATTCCACCTCAGCGCGAGCATCGTAAGGCTCATTCGAAACGTTCAACAGGGAGATGACTCGGCATCATGGCGATCGCAGACTCGACAGACCACTTGCCCGATCAAGAATCGGCAACGAGGAAGCGAGGTATCCCGGAGGGATTGTGGATTCGTTGCCCTGGCTGCGGCGAATCCATCTATCGCAAAGAACTTGAAAAGAACCTCAACGTATGCCCCAAATGCCGATACCACAACTACGTGTCGGCTCGGGAACGGATAACTCAGTTATTGGACGATGGCACGTTTGAGGTATGCGACGAACATGTTCTGCCAACCGATCCTCTTCGATTCGCCGACAAGAAATCGTACCTCGATCGTTTGTCTTCCGAACAAGCTCGAACGGGTCTGACCGACGCAGCTCTGTGTGGTACCGGGATGATTCGTGCGCGACGCGTCGCCATCGCGGTCACTGATTCGGCGTTCATCATGGGGAGCATGGGTTCGGTTGTGGGTGAACGTCTGACTCGTTTGATCGAGCGAGCTACCCTCAACGATCTCCCCTTGATCATCGTGAGTGGGTCTGGAGGTGGAGCTCGCATGCACGAAGGGATCCTGTCGCTGATGCAGATGGCCAAAGTCTCTGCAGCTCTGGCTCGTTATCATGCGACAGGTGGTCTCTTCATCAGTGTCCTGACGAATCCCACCATGGGAGGGGTTGCCGCGAGTTTTGCAAGCCTTGGGGATCTTGTTTTCGCAGAGCCTAAAGCTCTGATTGGCTTTGCAGGACCACGCACGATCAAGGCAACCATCAAGATCGAACTGCCGGAGGGATTCCAGACGAGCGAGTTTCTTCTCGAGCACGGATACATCGACCGCATCGTCGAACGCTTTCGCTTAAAGACAGAAATCGCCGCAGCCATCGATTATTGCGGCAAGCGTTGATAAAACTTTGGTGATACCACTTTGGTAGCGGAACGGCGCCAGCCGTCCGGTGAGGATCGTTCTTCATTCGGAGCAACCGATTCGCTTGCGCAGCACCGCGATCGTGCAGCCGTTCTTGAAACGCGGCAGCTCTTATTCTCCAGATTTCCGGCAGGCAAGCCGATCGATCGATACAAACAGCACCATCGGCATGATGGATTTGCGGATTCTTGGAACTTAAGCGTGCCAACGCGACCTTGAGGGTTATGGTTTTTCGTTGGTTCTAACCACGATCTCTCGTAGCCTTGCGGAGTGTGTGTATGGAAGGCGATCCAGTACGACAGCAGCGAACACCGCTGATGACGTTGCTCTTGCGACTTGTGGCTCTGCCTCTTTCTTTTGGGCTCGCCAGTAGTCTGGTCATCGTTACCGTTCAATGGGCTCAGACCGATCAGGCGCGT
>JALOQW010000284.1 GCA_025459275.1 Pirellula sp. | reverse complement strand
GGCCAAGGAGCGTTGGTACGAGATGTTCCATGCATCGAGATTGGCCTGCGCGGTCTTCCCGCCGTTGGCAGCGGTATGGCCACGGATCTCGATTTTGAACTGGCTTCCTTCCAATTCTGGAAGCAGTTCATTCAGTTCCTTCAGCGATTCATCGTTAAGGGATGTGGAGTTGAGATCGAAGGGAAGAATTTTTCCGACATTGGAACGTTCCCCTTCGTCTGTCATCTTGCGAGAGCGATTTTCGCCGTCCGATTTCTTGGAGCCTCGCGACTTGATAATGCGTCGGCTTCCGTTTCCGATATTGCTGGATGGAAGGAGCGATTTGGCTTCGCTCCCTGCGAACATTTTGCCCCCCGGGTTTCGGAAGTGCTCCGCAACGGCCTGTCGCAATTCATTGCTCTGGCTGGTCAACCACATCACCATGAAGAAAGCCATCATGGCGGTGACGAAGTCCGCATACGCGACTTTCCATGCACCTCCCCCTTTACCAGCCATGGGTTAGGAGCCTCCGGATTCGACAGCTTTGAAGAGTTTCTCGAGCTCTTCTGCTGTCGGGCGCACGTCATGTTCTAGACCTCGACGGCCGGTCTCGATCGCCATCTTGGGTTGCATGCCATTGAAGAAACTTTGCAGCACGAGTCCGACCGTCTTAAAGTAGGCAGTCTCAGCATGGCCGATGAGTTCCATCTTGCCAACAAGTGGCGCGATAAAGCCGTATGACGCAAGAATTCCCAAGAACGTTCCCACAAGTGCCGCACCCACTTTGTGTCCGATTTCTTCTGGAGGACCATCGATGTGTCCCATCGTGATCACAATCCCGAGAACGGCCGCCACAATACCGAATCCAGGCAGCGCGTCAGCAGTCTTGCTCAGGGCACCGATCGGATGATGGTGTTCTTCGTTCATAGCCTGGATCTCGATGTCCATGAGGTTACCGATGTCTTCAGGACGAATAGAACCATCGATGACCGGACTGAAGGCACCCTTGATGAACTCCGTCGCATGATGATCCGCAGCGAGTTTCGGATACTTGGAGAAAACCGAGCTCTTGTGAGGATCGGCGATATGAGATTCCAACGCGAGCAAACCGTCGCGCCGAGCGATTCGAAACAATTCGTACAGAGCGCAGAACGTATCCTGGTACGCTTTCGCATTGTAAGGGGAGCCCTTGAGCGCCTGCAGCATCCCCTTCATGAGATTCTTCAAGACACTCATCGGCGACATGATGATCAGTGCACCCAGCGATGCGCCACCGATGGTGAGGATTTCCGAAGGGTGAATGAGGGATTCAATGTGACCACCGGCCCACATGAAACCTCCAAGCACACATCCGGTTACTACCAAGCAACCTACGATAACGATCATGTTTGTCCCTCAGGTTGGAAACCATTTGACGGAGCTATATAGCTCGCATGAAGGTAACCGCTGAGAAATCGTTGAGCGGTATCGTCGAAGGAACGTCGGGAAATCGGAATCTGTACCGGCTATACCGGTTTTGACGTTATTCCGGTTGTAACGTTGCCGCCTGTTGAGGAGTGGCAAGAATCCAATGCTGCGGAGTCCAACGGTCCAACTCGCATACGGGAATGGACTCGAGAGATTCGGACGGCCGCTCCCGTACGATCGAAATCGCCCAGGTTTGTGCAGCCCAGTCGATCGATTCGATGTCCGTCATCTCCGGCTCCAAAGCTCCAGCAGGAACAACGCCGCCGACTACCGAACGATTGGATGGAAGCAAGTCAGGCATCGGGGTTGGGATCAGGCTGGACAACGGGATCGCGAGTTCTGCCGTCCAGTAGTCTCCTTCTTGACCTACAGCGATGAACCACTCCGGATCCCACCACTTCATATCGTTGCATTGGTCCAGTGTCATGCCTTCCGCATCCCACGCCAGTTCGAACCAGCTTGCGTAATCTCGATCGAGATCCAGTCGGAATCGTATGTGGTCCGAGTTGCTGTCCAATGCATCACGTTTTCGACCGGCATTGGCCGACGATGTGGGAGGAGTACGATTGCTACTCGAAAAAGAAGCGGTCTTTCGTGCTTTGCTGTACACAAACAAGAAGTCGGCATCGCGAGCGAGCCGAATCTGAGTGGGCTCCTTGGAATCTGCCCACGCTGAGCGAAGCTCTAGATAAGCGGCTTGCGGCCAGCAAGCCTCGTCGCACTTGCCGTCCAAGAAGGGACGAGAGTCGAGAAATGGAATTTCGGTCAGTCCGGAAACAGGCCCAGCATTCGAACCAGGGTTCGCGGCAGCCTGGTAGTTCGATAACAACTCCTGCTCCCTAATGTGAATCTGTGTCCAAACCGATGGTCCAGGCCGAGTGGGTGGCCAATGGATGTTGTACTTGATCTCCGCTGGAGATATCCCACGCAGCAGGCTGTTGGATCGAAACCGGCTCGCAATCAACCAAGCCCATTCAGGTTCGGTCCGATGCGTCTGCCACGACTCCGGCCAGCGTGACAAATACCTGGAAAAGGTCTCGATGCCGCGCATTCTCGCAACGGGGGTGATGCGGGCGGTATTGTCGAACGATGCCAAGGTCACGGGGTTGGCGGAGGCAAAAGGAGACGATTGCGACGTTACCACGGCCTCCGTTGATTCGCTTGCATCGGATTTGGAGTTTTGAATTTGCGACCATTGATCCTGGATCAATCGATGAATTTCCGGACTCCCATGGACCCGCATCAACTCCCAGTAGGCCCGCTCTGCCATCGATCCTTCAGGGTTGCGTTCGATAATCAAATTGAGCGCAGTGTTCCAGCGATGCCAGTTTCCCGCCTGTCTGGAATCGCGTGCCAGGTCCCAAAGGGCTTCCTGCCAAATGTCGTTAGGGAGGTCTTTGCTCAAGTTGGTTAATGCTTCGTCCCACGCTCCTTCTGCCCACAATCCCATCCCACGAGTGCTGTGCAGTTGTGCCAACTTCGACGGGAGACTGGATGCCGCCACCATCGTGGCCATCTTACGCTTTACCGACCGATGATCGATTAAGAGCGTGTTGCGATCAAGCAGCATGCCATCAAGTGGATGCCGGATGCTTGTTGTCCTTTGCGTTGAGATTCGATAGGAGTGTTTGGAGGGTACGGCGGGCTTGCCATCGATTGGATCATCGATTGCCAAATGCCGAGCGGGTTGCATGGCTTCGCTAAGTAGCAGACTACTCGATTGCAGCAACAAACTTGGGGCGAATGTCAGTCCGCCGGCTTCTTGTCCTCGAAGCAGCATTCGCTGGACCGTCCACTCCGGAAGGGTGACGCCACTTTGAGGGCTAAAGCACTGATACGAAGGAGAGCCAGCCAGCTGAATCGCGTGTTGGGTTGCTAGTGCGGTCGCTGCATCTAACGAGTGTTTCGAAGCGGTATCCTCAGCAATGACTAGATCCGGGCGAGCGCATCGTATTTCAAAAGCCAGCCTGCGAATCAATTCGCTCTGACTTGGGTCGATATGCTGATAGTAGCCAAGATCGGTGGAGCGAATTCCGATTCGCAAATCCCCTACGGGAAACTCGTGCAGCACGGTCGCTCTCTCGAGCCCTAACTGGCAGCCCGCTTCTCGAATTCGCTCGCGGACTTCGGGCTGATGGTTGGAGACGCTCTGGAAGTTTTGGTCGTGCACGATCAACGCACTGGCTCGCCGTTTCGATTCGTGCACGACGTAGGCGAGGGCATCCCAGGGGACGTTGCGTCGGGTTGATGCGATGGTTTGGCATGCCACTCGTGTACCACTCAAGTGGCAATCGATCCAGGCCGATCCACCGTTGCGCGTCAACGAGATTCGTCCCGAGTCACCGCATGTCCACAGAACGTCATCATCCAGGGCGTCGATGGCATGAAAGGCAACGGCATGATCGGTAGAGGCGACCGACCAGCGTTGACCGCCGTCGGCGCTGTGCCATATCGCGGTTCCCGGTGAACCGACGACCCACACACGAGCTCCCCGAATCACTGCATCACTCAATTGAAAGAATGCCTGGTCTGCAAGGGTTCCGGGCAAGGAGAGTCTGGACCATCGAACACCGTCGGAAGAACGATAAAGCTGGCCATGATCGCCGCCAATCCACCATCCATTTTCGGTCGCTTTGCAGAAGCGGAGCGGACGAAATGGATCCAAGTCGATCGCGATCGGCTGAAACTCGACGCCGTCAGTCGAGCGGAATGCCGATCCGTGTCGGTCGATGACAAGGATCTGTCCATTGGCATCCGCTGCGGCGCAGCGAAGGTGCCCTGAGGGAGTCGGGCGAGCACTCCATGTCTTTCCTCCATCCGTGGTTTCAAAGAGAGAAGACTGCCAATGATCCGACCAATCGCCCCAAGCGATCCAATGCTGATATTGAACTTGTTGGGCTCCTAGTAACCTCGGCAATCCAACCACTTTCGATCGCGTCCAAGTCTTCCCATCGTCCTGCGTTAACTCGACAACCCCTTCGCTGCGTCCACTGATCGGATCGATCCGACCACCCACGATCAGTCCGTGTCGTTGATCGCTGAGGGGACTTGGCGCGTCCCAGCCGACTGCAAAGTAAGTGAAGTTGCCTCGCGGTGAAATGCTGGTCCAGGACTTTCCACCGTCTTCGGTTCGCAGAATCAACCCACGTTCGCCGACGGCAATCGCGTTGTCGAGACTCAACACCGCGCAGTCGTGGAGTGCGCCGTCTGCGATTCCTTTTGGAGCATCGACACCGTAAGCGCCGGTGAACATAGTCCAGTGCAAACAGAAAACCACACACCCAACCGTAAAAAGCCTCTGAAAGTTTGCGGCTACGGTCGTATAGTTGATCTTGGCAATGATGTGGGTTTGGCGAGGCACGGCATTCTTCCCTGAACGCTTTCCGTGGATGATCTGCGTAGGATAGGCAAACCCACCCATCGGACGCTAGACAGATTCTTGACCTGTTAGGGCATCACGCCCCTTAAGCCCCTGCGCCTGTCAAAAATGTTTTCCAAGATTGGTAACGCGGGTCCTTGAGCGTGACAGCAATGCCTGGATTGGCCGTTGGACGCACCGGTTCGGTCAGCAGCTTCATGCTAGCCTGCAGAGGCGTTCGCCCACCCTTCTTGCTGTTGCACGACGTGCAGGAGCAAACAACATTCTCCCAAGTCGTCTTGCCCCCCTGGGATCGGGGGACGACGTGGTCGAGGCTCAGTTGGCTCATCGGACGCGTTTGGCCGCAATACTGGCATCGATAGCCGTCGCGCGCGAACAAGGTCTTGCGATTGAATCGGACCGTCGACTTAGGAATACGATCGTACAGCACCAATCTCACAATTCTCGGAACTTGCAATTCACGAGTCGGTGTCTTGATGTAGTCCTCGCCCGGTTGCTTTTCCAATGCTTTCAACTCGGACAGCTCGCACCAATTCTCGAAATCGTAGTTGGTGTATTGGTCGTCCTCGATCGTGATGACTTCGGCGCACCCCCGGTAAAGTAAGGTCATGGCACGTCGGACGTCGACCACCCGAATCGCCATATAGAACCGATTCAAAACGAGCACACTGCAATCCAGTGAAGTGCTCTCGCTCATGAGTTTGTCTCTCCTTGAGGTACGAAGTCTAGCCTCCTGGTTTCTCTGGACCCGAAGCCCCTCGCCCTCCAATGGCAAGCGAGGTAGCTCTATGGAACCTGAGTGTAATCTATTTTTACGACGGCAAGGATATGTTGGGAAATCTTCATTCAGTGATTGAAAAGGAATTCTTTTGAGGAAATGAGGCTCCACAACAGGTCTTCGACCAGGATCCGTTTCTCGGACTCTTGGGACTCCAGTTCCTTGGTCAAGCGGGAAATCTCCTCCTCGGTTGGGAATCGGGACATGGCTCGCAGGTATGCGGTTCGGATCAGACCGGCCGGATCGTCCTGGTATTTGGCGAGCCAGCCGTCTACAACACTCTCCGCGGACGTAAGCTTGCTATTGAGGGTATCTCCATTGCTGAGATTCAGCATTTGGATGACGCTCGGTTCGTCGCTCCGTTCACATTCGCACGTGATTCGGCGCTGGTTGCGACCGAAAGTCTTCAAGAAATTGCTGTCAACGCTGCTGTCGAATAGCTGCAGGGCCCGAGTCCCCTTGGGGTAGAAACTGGTATCCCGTTTATCGCCGCCGAGGAAGGAAACTTTGTTGAACTCCGTCGGAACGCCCGTCACAAATGCGATGGCATCGTGAATGACCTC
>JALOQW010000283.1 GCA_025459275.1 Pirellula sp. | reverse complement strand
GGGCCAAACCTCGGACGATCCGAAATTGATCGGAGATCGCGCGGCCTTCGCGAAGCTGGAACGCTTGGGTGGTCGGGTCCGCTTGGCACGTACGCTGTGACAAGCCCTCCGCCAGATCGGACAGGTCGCTTGGTAGCCTTCCACCTCGCTCTGAGTCGAAGGATGTGAGACTGCTGTGGCTGAGAGAGTCGATGCTCTTCTCGACGGAGCCTGTTCGCGACGTCAACTTCTTGAAGACCAAGTCGACAAATTCTCGATCTTCCTGGGACAAATGGCCTTGAGAGACAAGGATGTCCGCGATGGGAACCTGTTTGTTGATCATCCATTGGTTGGCCGCTTGGATCAGTTGATCCGCCTTGATCAAGTCCAACTGAATCGCGAGCATCGCAAACAAGAGATTGGCGTCGTTGGACATTTCTCAACCTAAGCTTCCGGTAGCATTCGATCCCAAGTCCCGCACATCGTGGATACCCGGTTCTTCATTCAGGACTTTCATCCTCAAGCTTTTAATGCCATCCACGACGCGGTAGTTGCTTAGCCAACCTGCGGATTCTACCGTGCCCAGTCCGCTACGTGGTCGCACTCCAGCTTTGCTCTACCGATCGCAAGATAACGAATCGGATAACTTGAGCATTGCGATCGATTCTTCTACAGCGTCGGGAGCCAGAGGGATGAACGCGTGGCAGGGCCTGAAAGAGTAAAACTGGGAAAGCTGGAAAAATTGGACAATCTGGAAAAATTGGGCGTGCGAAAGCTTTATCTCTAACTAAACTTTGCCGCATACGTTCCCTTTGACGATTTCGTGGGGAACGTTTGACCAACGTTTTTGTCGCGTCAACACGGCCGGTGGATTAGCTGGCAGATGGCCCGCCCGGTAGGCGAGATAGCCAGTGGTTTCCGACGCGGTATGGTTGTACCCTTACTGTTTTGGGAGAGATTTGAATGCGTCGTGTATTGATTGCTTTGGCAGTGGTTTCGGTAGCCATCCTGTCGTCCTCGAGTGCTTCGGCTGGTTTGTTCCATCGCAAGAGCGATTGCTGTGCACCAGCTCCTGTTGCTTGCTGCGAAGCTCCAGCTCCAGCTCCTTGCTGCGAACCAGCTCCATCCTGCTGTGGCGAATCAGCTTGCAAGCCAAAGCGAGTTGGCCTGTTGGCACGTTTGCATGCCAAGCTGCACAGCCGATGTGGCGGTGCTCCTTCCTGCTGTGAACCAGCACCAGCTCCATGTTGCGAGCCAGCTCCTGCTCCATGCTGTGCACCAGCACCAGCTCCAGCTCCTTGCTGCGAGCCAGCTCCAGCTCCTTGCTGTGATGCAGCTCCTGCTGACTGCTGTGGCAAGCCACGCCGCATGGGCCTGCTCGCACGTCACCGTGCACGCAAGGCTGCTTGCTGCACACCAGCTCCAGCTCCTTGCTGCGAAGCACCAGCACCTGCATGCGGTTGCAACTAAGCTTGACTTAACTGAAAAATCAAAACGAACAACGGTCTCGGAATTCCGAGGCCGTTTTTGTTTTATGGCTTGTGGAAATGAGAGCGGGCATGCTTGCAGCTTCCATGGAAAGGTAATCTCCTCTAAACTCTTTGGAACGAGTCCAATTTCTAAGCAGTCGCTCGAGTAAAAAAACATGGTCTTCTGGAGAAAGAAGAAAGAGCCGCCAACCGCGACGGAATCAGTGGAGGGCGGTGTGCAGACCGCCGGTTCTCAGACGACAAAGGTGAGCTGGTTTCGCAAAGTCCTCGAGAAGACGAATCAGCTGCTCCGGACCGATATCCGTGATTTATGGAAGGATGAAGGTCGTCTCGTCGATGAGACATTTCTCTCGGACTTGTATGCGATCCTTGTTCGAACGGATATGGGAGCGTCGATGGCGACAACGATCGTCGATTCGGTTCGACGGCAATACGCCAGCCGCAAGGTTGAGATGGAGGAAGTCCTTAGCGTCGTTCGGGAGCGGGTGTCAGAATCACTCAAGAGTCGCGGCGGATCGCTTCGGATGGCCGAACAATCTCCAACGATCATTCTTGTTGTAGGGGTCAACGGATCTGGAAAGACCACATCAATCGCGAAGTTGGCTTCAAAGCTGACACGAGCAGGCAATCGAGTACTCCTTGCGGCGGGCGATACATTTCGAGCCGCAGCTGTAGCTCAACTTCGCGTTTGGTCAGAACGCATCGGTTGCGATATCGTACTCGGCGAACAAGGGGCGGATCCAGGATCGGTTGTGTTTCGTGCAGTGCAGCGAGCTGTGGACGAGTCGTATGATGTATGCATCATCGACACTGCGGGCAGGCTGCAGACTCAAAGCAATCTCATGCAGCAATTAGAGAAGATCAAACGCGTGATCCAAAAACAGGTACCTGAAGGACCTCATGAGGTCTTGCTCGTACTGGATGCGACGGCCGGACAAAATGCCATCAGTCAAGCCAAGGGATTTTCCGATGCTGCGAACTGCACTGGGATCATTTTGGCGAAACTCGATGGTACCGCCAAAGGCGGGGTTATCATCCCGATCGCGGAGCAATTCGGCTTACCTGTCAAGTTCATCGGTGTCGGCGAGCAGTTAACTGATCTTGAGGAATTTGTACCTGATGAATTTTCCTCGGCACTCTTTTCTTGACTCTAGCTTTGCGATGATCCCTTGAAAGCATCTGAGTTCTATTCGCAGCAACTCCATGACCTTAAGGATGTGATATCGAATCACGAGGGTCGGATATCGCAGCTTCAAATCGGACGCGGAGTTACGGGCATCCCGGGGCTATTGCTGATTCTCTTCGGAGTCTTTAGCCCGCAAGCGCCTTGGGGAACATGGCAACTCGGCGTCGGTGTCATGGTTGCCTTTTTGGCGATTGCAACATGGCAGGAAAATGTACGGTGGAGATTGGAATGGCATCGTCAACGTCGAGACTTTTTTCTTCGCCTTATCGCCCGCAGTCAGCATCATTGGAGTGAATTGAAACCCCTATCGTCGGAATTCACGACGTCGGATTTTCATTCGGAACTTACAAAAGACTTAGATCTGTTCGGCGATCGCTCTCTGTTTCGATGGTTGTCGTTGGCAGCGACGGAGTCCGGGGCCAGGCGGATCGCGGCATGGATGACCCGCTGGGAGACTGCCGAAAATCTGCGTGAACGGCAGAAGGCTGTTCAAAGCTTAGCGGAGAATCGGAGTTGGAGGCTTCAACTTTGGGACGCGGCTCATGCATTTCGAACAGGGGAATCCAAGCCTGAGTCCATTCTCGCTTGGGCAGCTAGCGACAGCTACTTTTCTCGTTATCCTGGCTTAAAAATCACTTCCTGGATCTCCCCATGCATCGCAGTGCTTGGGTGCTTGCTTCTTTTGGCTGGTGTCTCGTCTGGCGCTGCTGGAGTTGCCGTAATCGGCTTGTTGATCGCTCTCGTTGGCATTCTGGTCAATCTTGTGATTACGGTCGGGTTCATTGGAAAAATCCACGACATTTTTGTCAGTATCGGAGGAGCCCATCGAGAGCTGCAGGCGTTCTCGGATCTGATTCGCTGCGCCGAACAGCTAGATGCGCCGGAGCCACTACTTGTTCGATTGTGCGACCCATTGCGTACCCCAGGTGGGTCAGCGATTGATGCGATCCGATCGCTTCGTCGCCGCATGTCATTTGCGGGACTGCAACGAAACCCTCTTTTCTTTATCCCGTACTTGGGATTGCAATTGCTGCTGTTGTGGGACATTCGAGTGCTGGAGTGGCTGGAAGGATGGAAAGAAAAGCATGCCGAACAGGTACCGCACTGGATTGATGCCGTTGCACAGCTAGAAGCACTTGCATCGGCCGCAACCATTGCGGACGAAAACCCAGAATGGGGTTTTCCAAATTGGAGTTCTGGTCTCCATCGTGATCTAAGCGTGGAACAGCTAGCGCACCCTTTGGTTCCAGAACCGATCCGCGTCGCAAACGATTTGAAAATGGAGGAGGCACGACCGCTGCTTCTTGTGACTGGCAGCAATATGGCTGGCAAGTCTACTTTGCTCCGCTCCTTAGGGATCAACGTCGTGCTATCTCGTGTCGGAGCACCCGTCGCCTGTCGAAAATGGTCAAGTCCGAATTACGATCTCGCGTCGAGCATTAGGGTTCAGGATAGTTTACAAGACGGGGTCTCTTTCTTTATGGCGGAGTTGAAACGACTCAAATCCGTCGTCGACCGCGCGCATGAGGAGCATGTTGAGAAGGGGATGCCTATGTTGGTCCTACTGGATGAGATCCTGCAGGGAACCAACTCGCGCGAGCGACAAATCGCCGTTCAATCGGTACTTCAACAACTCGTTCAGTTGGGCTGTACTGTCGTTGCAAGTACCCATGATCTAGACCTGGCCCAAAACCAATTCTTCACCCAGACTGCGCAGATCGTCCACTTTCGAGAGTTTTTCGAGACTCGTGACGGAGTTGAAGTGATGCGCTTCGATTACAAGATGCGACCTGGCGTCACACCGACCACCAACGCGCTAAAGCTGCTGGCGCTTGTTGGTCTACAACAATGCGACGAGTCCCCCAAGTGACGCAGCCCCCGTGCCGAAGAACCGATAGCCGGTACCTCCCAGCACGCGGTGCCTGGCACTACCGCCCGTACATGTGCTTCTTTACCCTTAGTGCGAGGATTCGTTATGGCCTCTGGGCTTTTGGCATTGATTGACGATGTTGCAGCGATTGCCAAGATCGCTTCTGCCTCTCTCGACGATGTCGTCAAGATGTCAGCTAAGGCGGCGGGCAAGGCTGCCGGCATTGTGATCGATGATGCAGCTGTAACCCCTCGATACGTAGTTGGCTTTGCTGCCGATCGCGAACTGCCAATCATCGGCAGGATTGCGTGGGGCTCGACGCTCAACAAGGTTTTGATCTTGCTGCCTGGCGCACTGTTGCTTTCGACGGTGGCGAGTTGGTCGATCATGCCACTACTCATACTTGGCGGTGCATATTTGTGCTACGAAGGCTTTGGCAAGGTACGCGAGTTGATTATGGCGGCCTCGCCCCAAACGCCCGCCGAAGCCCTGAAAGCCGGCGACGCCAAGTCGCTGGAGCAGGAGAAGATCGCTAGCGCGATTCGGACCGACTTCATCCTGTCTGCCGAGATCATGGCTATCACGCTATCGACTGTAGGGGAGGCGTCTTTGGCTATGAGGGCCACGGTTTTGGCGGTAGTCGGACTGGGTATCACGATCGCGGTCTATGGCACGGTGGCCTTGATTGTCAAAGCAGACGATTTCGGCGTTGCATTGGCCCGTGGAAATCCGCCATGGTCGGTGATCGGCCGAGGTTTGGTGCACGCGATGCCTTCGATACTGTCGGCCCTAAGCCTGATTGGCACGTTGGCAATGTTATGGGTCGGCGGCGGTATCATCCTTCATGGCTTGGCTGAGTATGGGCTCGGAGGACCCGAGTACGCAATCAAGAAGGTCGGTGCCAGGGCAGGATCGCTACTGCCATGGGGTAGCGGCCTCGTTGACTGGGTCGTTCGTGCGACATTGGCGGGAATAGCGGGGCTCGCCATCGGCGCTGCTGTGGCACCTTTGAGCAAGCATGTGATCCGTCCGCTGATGAGGCGATTGCCGTTGTTCAGTCGCGCGGGCTGAAGGCTAACAGGAGAAATCAAAGGGGACAGCGACGGTCTTTTTTTGGGGCAAATCGTGTCATCAGGTTCGCTGGATCAGGATGCGTGATGCAGTAATGCCATCGCTTAGAAAACATCGCGTGCCGCGGTTCTTGGAAAGCTGCTTCGGTGCATCTATTTGTTTGTTCTCCTGCCGCTTGAGTCCTCAAAGTCCAAGGTGCAAGCTTTGGATGGCTCTGGGTGCGCCGTGTGCAGTCGCCTACGGCTACCGCTTAAACGCAATACCGTTCAATGAACGTGGGATAGGCTTCCAGCCTGTCAACAATCGCGGTTAAATTCGCCAATGCTCGCACTTCATGACGTGCCGCTCGCAGGCAAGATGCCTACGCCACGTGCTTCATCGAACGTGGGATAGGCGTCCATTAAAGACCTGGCTCACAGTCCACGGCCTAGGTGGCCATGGCTACGTGGCGGCGCAGGCGATCATGCTGGCGGATCGAATGAACGAGGGTTGAGAGCTCGGGAAGTCGAAACTGGATGGAACGAACTGGAGCCTAGCTGATGTTGGGGAAACTTCCGGGTACGATGGGAAG
>JALOQW010000282.1 GCA_025459275.1 Pirellula sp. | reverse complement strand
AAACGCTGAATGTCCTCTCGGGTGCAGACGCCTTGGCTGGCAACCGCAGTCCAATGATCGGATACGGGGATCAGAACGGCTGCATCCGAGCAGCCTAGGACACTGCACACCCCTGCGAGAAGCATCTCCCAGAATGCTTCGTTCCCGTCGGCGCTGCGGGCAAGGCGATCCAACTCATCCAGAATGAGATCCGCGTCGGCTAGTTTTCGTTCGGTTCTCATGGCTTTAGAGCGAAGTCCCCGCATATTGAGCTAGCATTACTCGAATTGCGTCTTGAGAGATTACAAGGGATGGCAGGGGGTTTTGGCAACCTTTTTTTTGCCAGCATGGCATATGTATCAAGCGTACGGGATTTTCGGCCGAATACGAGGTTGGATCGATCTGCCCTGGATCGACATAAGACGAATTGGATGCGTTGGACCTTATGGACAGTCGCCCGACATCGAAATGGAAGTCGATGCGGACATCGAGGCGTTGGTTTCGGTGTGTGCTTGCGGCATCCATGATGGCAATGGGATGCAACGTTGGTGGCGAGAAGGTTGCGTTCTCACCCTCAGCGAATTCGCAGTCCGGTCCCCTGAGTCAACTGCGCCCTTCGGATGCGATCGAATCCGAGTGCTCGACGGCTTATCTGGAGCCCTTGTCTCCGTTTGATTTGGACGAGCAGTCGTTGACTCCTGACAAACTGCGCGGAATGACTCTGCAAGAGTGCATCGCAGAGGGTCTCAATCACTCGCGCGTGATGCGAGACTTGGGAGTTTCGGTCATTCGCTTTCCTGAGACGGTTCGGACCAATTTGGATCCAGCGATCGTTTTCGCGGATCCACGGATTGGCGAGGAAGCGGCGTTAAGCGCTTTTGATGCAAATATGTTTGCATCCAGTTTTTACGAAAACAACGACCGAGCGTTTAACAATCAATTCTTTGGTCAGGGCGGCCTGTTTCGACAGGATCTTAGCACGAATCAGGTAGGGATTAACAAGCGTTCCGCGACCGGCGCGTTGTTTACCGTTCGGGATGTAACGGTTTACGACCGCAATAACCAGCAGGCGAACCAGTTTGGAAACCCTGCGACTCAGCAATCGTTTTCGTGGGATAGCTTTCTAGAGGCATCAGCACGTCAGCCATTGATGTTGGGCGCGGGTACGGAATTCAATCGCATTGCGGGTCCGAATGCTCAACCTGGCGAATTGAATGGCGTTCTGTTGGCCCGCGTACGGACCGATGTGAGTTTGATTGACTTCGAACGCGCGGTACGTGATTTCGTTGCGGACATCGAGAACGCATATTGGGACCTGTACTACGCGTACCGCGATATGGATGCTCGCATCGATGCCCGTGATATCGCTCAATACACAGCCGATCGTGTGGTGGCGCGGGAGTCCGGGCAGGAACGTATCGAACAGGCCAAGGAGCAGGTCATTCGCTTTCAAGCCGAAGTCGTGGATGCCCTAAACGGTCGCCCGATTGAGGGGACGAGAACCAACAATGGAAGCACCGGAGGCACCTTTCGTGGAACGGGGGGGGTGCGTGTTTGCGAACGAAAACTTCGGTTGATGATCGGACTCCCGATCAACGATGGTCTTCTGATTCAACCCGTAGACCGACCGACGCTGGCCCCCGTGGTCTTTGACTGGTCGACGTCGATTGAGGAAGCCCTACGCTTGAGAGAAGAACTGCGTCGTCAGCGATGGGTGGTCAAGCAGCGGGAACTCGAGCTCATTGCCAACCGCAATTTCCTTAAGCCTCAATTGGACGCGGTCTCTGCGTATCGCCTGCGAGGATTCGGACAGGATTACACCTCACCCCTCACAGGCGAGTTCCAAGAATGGTCCTTGGGTTTGGATTACCAAATGCCCATGGGTTTTCGTCGAGGGAACGCAGCCGTCCGCAATTCTCAATTGGAGTTGGCTCGCGCGTCAGAGTTGCTGCGCGAGCAGGAGCGGTCCATCCATTTTGGATTGAGCAACGCCATCAACGAATCCAAACGAGCCCACGACAATTTGGTGTTGCAGCGGCAACGGCTGGATGCCATTACCAAGCAGTTGGCGGCGATGAATGCCAAGCAGGAAACGGCGGAGTTGCCGGAACTCGATATCTTGCTCGAAACGCATCGTCGACTGCTTGATGCGCGACTGCGTTATCACCAATCGGAAGTCGAGTACGAGTTGTCCCTACGCAATGTGAATCTTGAGAAGGGCTCACTTCTGCGATACTGCAATGTTTGGCTCAACGAGTCGATCGCCAATGCATCGGCTGTGGCGCAAGCAGAGCTACGAACTTCGGAACAAGATTACGACAAGGTGCCTCACCACCGTGACGTGATCATTGGTCAGCCAGGGCCATAAAGGCGGAAAGGGAGTTTGTTTCATGCGTATAGCCGTGGATTGCCGTTCATGGAGCTTGGTTGCCCTTTCCGCCCTCTGCTTGTTGATCATCGACGCTTCTGGTGGAATCGCGTTGGGGCAGGACAACACTGCATCGCCCAGCGTCGTGCCTGCGGGCCAAGTACCCTGGGGCGAGTTGGATTTGGATTCGATTTTGAACCGCCCGTTGGATGCCAATCGGTCGATGTCTCGGCTGAAGACCGACCGGCGATTTCTTGACGAGTCCTCGATCCCGGACACAACCCGGCTGCAATTCGGCGACGGTTCTCCCTATTTGTGGGAGGGGACCGGGTACGCCTGGCACAGCCCTGCTTTCTGCCATTCACCGCTCTATTTCGAGCAGCCTAATCTGGAACGATACGGCCAAGGGCCTTGCAGACCCTGGGCATCTACGGTTTCGGCGACGCGATTCGTTGGACAAGTAACGACGCTGCCGCTGGCGGTGATTTGGTCTCCACCTTGGTCTCGCTCCTGCACTTTGGGGCATCACCGACCGGGAGATCTGGCTCCATGGCAGCGAAAAACGTCGTCGCATTGACGAAACCCTTGGAAATTTAATTGTAAGAAACCCTGGGACTTTGGCTTAGGGCGGCTAAAATCGAGGATGTCGTGAGCAGCGTGAACGTGCTGCGCCGTACTGTCCGAATGTCCCGCCCATTCTTTTCGAGCCCGTCCATGAACAAAATCCGGATCCGGTTCAGCTTCTTGTTTAAGCTGGTCGCCTTCCTGGCTGTCCTGGGAGTTGTCCTTTTTTTCGTCCACCGCTATCAGGTTTCCAAACAGACGGAATTCTTGCTGAAACGCGCACGGGAAGCGGCGGAGGCAACGGACCCCACCGATGCGATTCGCTACTACACCCAATACACATCGGTACGCAAAGACGACGCTCAAGCTCGCGTGGAGCTCGCCGAACTGTTTCAGAAATTCGGCGCATCGGAGCGCGCCTTCTTCTATTACGAAGAAGCGCTCCGGATCGACCCCTCGTTGATCGAGGTCCGTAGATCCATCGTCGATGCGGCTCTAGCCATAGGTCGGGAAAAGGACGCTCGCGATCAGATCGTGGGGCATCTGTTGAAAACGGAACCGGAAAATGCCGATCTGCATTGGAAACTTGGCATTTGCGAAGAGAGATTAGGGGATTTTTCGGCGGCCAAGAAACACTACGAAAAGGCGATCGAACTCAACCAGTCGGAGCCGAAATACGCAGTCGTGTACGCCGAACTCCTTGCTCGAAAGTTCAATCAGTCCCGGAACGCTCGGGCGGCGCTCGATCAAATGGTCAGTCAAGCTGACAAAGATCCCATGGCATTTATTTCACGTGGGGAATGGCTCCTACGGGAAAGATCCACCCTCTCTCAGGGGAGCGGAGAAACCAGAGATCAATTTCTGGAAACAGCATGGCAAGACGCAAAAGCCGCACTCGATCTAAAACCGGACGATCCCGCCGTCGCTAGCTTCTTTTCCTCCGTTGCCGTTGAAAAGAAGGAGTTCGAACTCGCGCGGGCTGCAATCCAATCGGTAATGGATCAACAACCCGACAATCCTCGCCTCTACACCGAACTAGCTCGTATCGAACTGGGGCTCGGTGACGTCGAAAACGCCATCGCAGCGTTGCAAAAAGGACTGGCTGCTAACCCAGGTGACTTTGATCTCTTGTGGACCGAAACGCAACTGCAGCTCGACATGGGGCGGATGCCGGAAGTGGAGCGTCTGATCTCGGAAATGAAGAGTCGAATCAACCGACCCGAGGCGCTCACCCTGATCAGCTATCTCGATGCTCGAGTTTTGGCCAATCAAGGCAAATGGCAAGAAGCTGCTTCTCTGCTCGAGCAATTCCGTTCTCAGTTTGATCGGGCTCAAGGTATTTTGAAGCAGGTCGATTTCGTACTGGCAACCTGCTATCGCAACCTAGGAAACTCGGACCAAGAGCTGGCTTCTTTGCGACGTTGCATCAATAGCGACCCGCTCTTCACACCAGCTCGCGATGCGTTGGCAGTAGCGTTGTTCCGGGCCGGAAAGGTACAGGAAGCTCTTAGCGAATACGGCCAAATCAGCGCACAGTCCAACCCTTCACCCGCAATGATGCTCAACTATGCTCGCGTCCTTTTCCTGGATGGCTTGTCGAAAAACGCTAAAGACGTCAATTGGAACCAGCTCCAGGATGTTCTTTCCAAGTTGGATTCGTTTCCGGAGATCGCGGATGATGTGGCGATTCTGCGTGCTGAACTGCTCCTGAATCAAAGCCAGCGCGATGAAGCGGAAAAGCTCATTGCCGCCCGACTCAAAGAAAGCAACAAATCACCTCAATTGCACCAAGCACTCATCTCGATTCGTTCCCTGAATCAGGACTGGGATCAGGTCCGTCTGGCCTTAAAAGAAGCGGGTGAAGCGCTCGGAGATACTGTCGCCTTGCGATTGGAACGCGCGCGATTTTTGTTGCGTCGCGATGGCGATCAAGTGGACAAACAACAACTCGACCAGCTCGCAAATCCGAACGATGAATGGGACGATTCGCAGCGCTCGGAGTTGGCGATGGGATTTGCAGCACTTTTTCTGTCCCTACGCGATATGGATCGAGCGACCAAGCTCGCCACCTCGGTCGCGGAATCCCCAGCCGGACAAACCGATTTGACCAGCCACATGATGCTTTTTGATATCGCGTCCATGACCGACAATAGCGAACTCATGGCTCAGTCTCTGAAGAAGGTGAAAGAGATCGACAGAACCGGAGCCGTGTGGCGAGTTGGCGATGCGATACGCCTCAACCTCGCAGCCAAGAAGGTGAAGGAAACGGAGCCCAAGCGTGCCTCGCAGTTGTATCAGGAAGCCATCCGCCAATTGACTGAAGCAGCCGTTATCCGACCTGCTTGGTCTCGCATCCCTCGTCTGAAAGGTGAGATCTACGACGAACAAGAGAACGCCGACAGCGCTTTGGAAAGTTATGTGGAGGCGATCAATCGAGGCGATTATGCTCCGGAAGTCGTCTCTCGTACGCTGAGCATGTTGCTTGAGAAGGGGCGCTTTCTCGAGGCCGACAATATTATTCGCAAGACCCAGGACCAGAAGTCCCCGGTCTCGTCCGAACTGAGCCGCATGGCCTCGCAGATCTACATGCAAATGCAAGACTACGACCGTGCGGTCGATGTTGCAAGGAACAATGCAAACAAATCGGACAGCCAGGAAGACCATTTATTGCTGGCTCAGGTTTACGCAGCCACCGACAGAGATGCGGAGGCAGAACAAGAATTCCGCACTTCGATTGCCAAGGACCCTTCGGCACCTGCTCCCTGGGTAACATTGATCCAGTTCTACGCTCGCCAGCAAAACCGAGAAGCAGCCCTGCTGGCACTTGCGGATGCGGAATCGCAGATTCGAGAATCGGATCGCGACAATGCGTTGGCACAGGCTCATCAATCCCTCGGTGATCTCCAAAATGCCGACAAGTACTATCAGGCGGCACTGGCCAAAACCCCTGACAATCCTGGCGTGTTAAGGCGATATGCAGAGTTTCTGTTGTTGGCGGGCGCACCTCGGCTTGCCGAACCGATTCTCACCAAGCTCATCACTCCCGAAATCGCCGCAAACGATATCGATCGTGCTTGGGGGAGACGTTCCTTGGCGCTCATCATTGGTTTGCGTGGCAATGATGAAGCCGTAAAGCAGGCACGAGAACTGCTGAACGCTAACGCGATCAAAACAGGTGTTCTCAGCGTTGAAGAGAAACGGGTATTGGCTCGTGTCTTGGAACGCCGATCCGACGCTAGATCCACCGACGAGGCCGTCGAGCTGTTACGGGATATAACTCAAAACGCAGCCAAGTTCTCGCT
>JALOQW010000281.1 GCA_025459275.1 Pirellula sp. | reverse complement strand
ATTCTCGATTATGTCGATCATCATGACCGGCAAGTAGAACCTGAACCCTTTTGTGTCCAGAAATGGAAGCACCCAGGCCCGATCTCGTACCAGTTGTGGGTCGACGCAAGTCCAATTACCCCGTTGGCATCCTGCAGCTAGTCGATATTCATCATGGTCGAATCCGTATGAATCATGGAACTTAGCCGTGTGAATATCGACGCCGTCGTCCAGTGTTACTCCACGGAACGCTCTTGCAATGTACGACTTCAGCCACGTCTGGAGATCCATTTGTCTTTGTCGCAGAACGCTAGCGATCACCGATGTCGCGGCAAGTAAAAGTGTCAATCAGGAAACGGCCGTTCCGCGACTACGGTGCATCGCTTTGTTACTTGCCTCTGCTCGCGAGCTTTGCCTCGGCGAGTGAACTTATGAAATTGTAACCCCAAATTCCGAGCACGGGAAGTTTCCCCCATTCTTCGTTAGCCGCCGGTCGAACGGGAATGGAACCTCGTAAGACCATGGCGTGGTTTCCGCCGTGTTCAGATAGCAAAGTCGGGTGAAAATCACCGCTATCCGAAATCGGACATTCGCCAATTATTCCTCCGCCGGTTGTCGTGATCGCTTTGATGTGCATCACACCGTATGCAATAAATCCCACTTCTGAAATGTCGGAACAAGTCGGGGGATGCGTTCCGATCCAATCATGAAGCCCACCAAAAAAAGCCCGTGTTTTTGATGGAATCATCTCGGTGTTTAGTTGCAAGACCCGGCCACACGCGAATCGTCCATCTTCAAGCGGGACGGACCAGAATTGTCCAGGCCTCAGTGTTGAAGTGGACTTCGGTACGAGCATATGTCTTCTCTTGTCAAGTAACAAGTAGTCTACAGAATTCACCATAAAACCTAGCCGACGTGATCGCGTTTGGGGGGCGGGCACGATGGGCTTGGCGACAGTGAAAGGTAACGATTTCCCACATGGAAAGCAACAGATCCGGAACGGCAATCCCCCCTGCTTTCCGCTCAGACCTGGGGATGATATGTTGAATTGGGGTTTCCAGTTTTATATTGAATTTTGATTTTCCAGGATATGTTGAGGCAGGGAATGGCGGAAAACGACCCATTGAGTGCGTTCAAGGACTCGAAGCTCATGGAACAAGTGCGGCACGAACAAGACCTTGAAGTCGGCGCCGGCTGGGTTGGGATGCCCTACGCTCTAGCAGTCAAATGGCCCAACGCTGGAAGAGAACTCGCGTGGCACTACTTGTTTCCCGCGTCGAACCTGTCCTACGATTCGCATCCTCGAGAATCCATGGAGGGTGTCCCCGATGCCCATGTCGTTCAAGGAGACCGTACCCAATTGCGTCGCCATCACGTGAACGAAAACTCCGTCCAAGCCGCAGTCAAATCCGCCTTGATCAAAACCGGTATCCCCAAAAAGGTCACCTGCCATACGTTCCGCCATAGCTTCGCAACTCACCTGCTGGAATCGGGCAAAGACATTCGCACCATCCAAGAACGCCTCGGACACTCCGACGTCTCCACCACCATGATCTACACCCACGTCAGCCGTCTCGGTGCCAGCGGCGTCGAAAGCCCTCTGGATCGATTGTAGGAGCAGCAAGGCTTTTTTTAGTCGCGGATGTGACAGATGGCGTTCATCGAAGATGGTGCCTTTGGCACACCTTGCGCTGAAGGGGAGTAGGACGGACTTCTAGTCCGTCGTACGGGGCGTGGGTACTCGGTGAAGGAAACAGGGGACTGACGTCCCCCGCTCGCCGAATACAACGCGTCTACGGCCTCGGCGACGATGGCTACGGTGTCCACGGCCTTGGCGGCCATGGCTACGAGAAGGAGTCCACCGTCTGGCGACGATGGCTACGGGGGCGAGCGGTGGGTGTTAACCCACTGTTTCCCCCACCGAATATAGCTAAGTCACCGATGAGCCATAACGCTCCCTAGTCCAGTAGCGTTCGGCGGCCGGGAATGAGTTTATTCAGAGTGTACGAGGGGACTGATGGGGGCAACGAAATAGCGGTGAAGGAAACAGGGGACTGACGTCCCCCGCTCGCCAATACAGTGCGTCCACGGCCTCGGCGGCCATGGCTACAGCGTCCACGGCCTCGGCGGCCATGGCTACGGGGAAGAGTCCACGGCCTCGGCGGCCATGGCTACGGGGGCGATGGCTACGGGGAGAAGGAGTCGTGCGTATGTTGGCGGCGTACTAATTGACGAGTTTCTTGTAGCGGAACCGATGGGGTTCGTCGGCTGCAATGCCAAGCCTCTCTTTGCGCTGCTGCTCATAGGTCTGGAAGTTTCCTTCGCACCAATGAACGTAGCCGTCTCCTTCAAACGCCAAAATGTGCGTTGCAATCCGGTCGAGGAACCAACGGTCGTGAGTGATCACCACCACACATCCAGCAAAGTTCAAAATGGCTTCCTCAAGCGCTCGAAGCGTGTCGACGTCCAAATCGTTGGTCGGTTCGTCGAGCAACAAAACATTGCAACCACGCCGAAGCAGCTTTGCGAGGTGAACTCGATTGCGTTCTCCACCCGACAAGACGCCGACTTTCTTCTCTTGGTCGGTCCCCTTGAAGTTGAACTTGGAAACATACGCTCGCGAGTTCAATCGCTTGCCCCCCATCTCCAACCAATCGTTCCCACCCGAGATCTCTTGGTAGATGGTGTTGTCGGGATTGAGGGAATCTCGAGACTGGTCAACGTAGCCTAACTCCACCGTATCACCGATCTTGATCGTTCCCGAATCGGGTTGGTCTTGGCCGGTAATCATTCGGAAAAGGGTGGTCTTGCCCGCACCGTTGGGTCCAATGACTCCCACGATACCACCCGCCGGAAGCCGGAACGTCAAGTCATCGATCAAAAGACGATCTCCATAGGACTTGCTCAAGTTCTTGGCATCGACGACGACTTCGCCCAAATGCTTGCCAGGCGGGATCTGGATCTCAAGCTCATCCGGCTTGTCCTCGAACTGCTGTGCAGCCAATTGTTCGTAAGCACTGATACGAGCTTTGTTCTTGGCTTGTCGGGCGCGAGGTGACATGCGGATCCATTCCAATTCGCGATCGAGGGTCTTTTGTCGCGCAGCTGCCGCCTTCTGCTCAATCTGTAACCGCTTTTGTTTCTGTTCCAACCACGCGGTGTAGTTCCCTTCAAACGGATAACCAGACCCGCGATCGAGTTCCAGAATCCATTGAGCCACGTTATCCAGGAAGTATCGATCGTGCGTCACGGCAACCACCGTGCCAGGGTACTGTGCCAAATGCTGCTCCAACCAGTTGACGGCTTCGGCATCCAAGTGGTTCGTCGGTTCATCGAGCAACAGCAGATCGGGTTGTTCAAGCAACAGTTTGCACATGGCCACGCGGCGACGCTCGCCCCCCGACAACTTAGTGACGTCTGCATCGCCCGGCGGAAGGTTCATCACCCCCATCGACATCTCGACTTGCCGATCCAACTCCCACAGATTTTGTGCGTCGATGACATCTTGCAACTTGGCCATCTCGTCGCACAGTTTCTGCATCTTGTCGTCATCGGTGACTAGGCCGAGCAAGTTGGAGATCTCATTGAATCGATCAATGATCTTCCGTTTGGGTGCGACCGCTTCTTCCACGTTCTCCTGGACATTTTTCTCGGGGTTGAGCTGTGGCTCTTGCGGCAAATAGCCTGCGGTGAAGCCGTTGCTCAAGCGGGCGACGCCGTCGAACTGCTTATCGGTCCCGGCCATGATACGTAGCAACGTGCTCTTGCCCGCGCCGTTGGATCCGAGAACTCCGATCTTGGCCCCAGGGTAGAACGCAAGCCAAATGTCCTTGAGGACTTCCTTTTGGCCATGACGCTTGGTGAGATTCTCAATCTGATAGATGTATGAACGATTCATCCTTGTTTATTCCCATTCGATCGTTGCAGGGGGTTTGGAGCTGATGTCGTAGCAGACCCGATTCACCCCGCGCACTTCATTGATGATACGCGTCGAGATCCTGGCCAACAAATCGTACGGCAATCGACTCCAATCGGCTGTCATAAAGTCGTCGGTGTTGACGCACCGAACGGCAACCGCATTTTCGTACGTGCGAGCATCCCCCATAACACCGACCGATTGCGACTCCAATAGTACAACGAACGCCTGGGAAGTCGACCGGTAAAGATCGGCATTCTTGATCTCGGAGATAACGATCTCATCCGCATCGCGAAGGACATTTAGCTTGGCTTTGGTGACTTCGCCTAGGCATCGGACCGCAAGTCCAGGGCCAGGAAACGGGTGGCGCCATACCAAATGATCTGGCAAACCGAGCTCCAGTCCCAGTCGCCGAACTTCGTCCTTGAACAAATCCCGCAATGGTTCGACCAAGTCAAAGCCTAACTCCTCAGGCAACCCGCCCACGTTGTGGTGCAGTTTGATCGTCGCAGCGGGCCCATCAGGAGCAGCACCACTTTCGATCACGTCCGGGTAAAGGGTCCCTTGTGCAAGGTACCTCGCTCCGTTGATTTTTGCCGCTTCGGCCTTGAAGCACTCGATAAAGGCATGGCCAATTCGCTTACGCTTCTCTTGAGGGTCGCGTATCCCTGCCAGTACCGACAAGAACTGGTCGCTCGCGTCGACGACTCGCAAGTCCGCTTTGAAGTGATTCGTAAACTCCGAGATGACGGCCGATTGTTCGTCTTTGCGAAGGAGTCCATTATCGATCAGAATGCAAGTCAACTGAGGTCCGATGGCTTTGTAGAGCAGTGCCGCTGTGACGGACGAATCCACACCACCTGACAGACCGCATATGACGCGGTCGTTGCCGATCTTCTCTCGCAAACTGGCGATCGTCTGTTGAGCAAAATTGGACAAATGCCAATGCCCTTCGCAGCCCGCGATGTTGTACAAGAAATTGTGAATGAGCGTGCCACCTAACGACGTATGCGAAACCTCGGGATGGAATTGGAGGCCGTAGATGGGAAGGGATTGATGCTTGACCGCCGCAACCGGACAAGTGGAGGTGGCTGCCAATGGCTCAAAGCCCGTCGGCAATTCGTGAACTTGATCGCCGTGACTCATCCAGACATCAATCTCATGCGGAAATCCGGCAAAGAGCTTCTCCATGTTGCTAATCTGCAAACGAGCCCGTCCAAATTCGCGGGCAGGACAAGGCTTAACCGATCCACCCATGCGATACGCAGTCAGTTGCATGCCGTAGCAGATTCCGAGAATGGGAATTCCAAGATCAAAAATCCCCGGGTCGCATTGGGGCGCATTCTTTTCGTAAACGCTCGATGGCCCTCCGGATAGAATGAGAGCGGCCGGTTTCCGAGCTCGGATCGTTTCGGCAGGGATATCATGCCGTACAATTTCGCAATAAACGTTCTGTTCTCGAACCCTGCGCGCGATTAATTGAGCGAATTGAGAACCAAAATCGAGGACCAGGACTCGCTCGTTCAGCAAGGGGTCCACTCCCTGCGTCGCCCGTGATTCCGAAGACAAGATATTCATGGATTTTCAAGAATGTCCCAGGAAAAACGAGCCAGTATATCGACTGCTCGTTTTCCTTCCAGTCGGATGCCACACTGTTACTGAAAGCCCGAAACCTCTACCATGAAAAAAGCACAGGGGGGAACGAGAAATGACAGAGGCAATGCAACGGACAAAAAGAATGGTTCGAGGGGCCGTATGGTTGGGAATCAGCCTTTGGGCCACGGCCGCTTCCGCCGACGAATTCCGGCCGGTCTCCATCCAGAGCCAAGCCTCCAACGTCCAGCCAATGACCGGGCTGGTGCTTTGGTCCACAAACGAGGACGCCGCAACCGCCCCCATCCAGCTGGAGTTCTCCTACCTCAGCTACAACCAGATCGTCACCGACCGAGGCAGCTACGACTGGGATCCTCTGGAAAAACTGCTTGAAGAGATATCAGGCCGCAAGCATCAAGCCATCCTCCGCTGGCACGACACCTACGTAGGCAAGCCGACAGGCATCCCGGACTACATCAAGTCGCTCCCTGATTACGCTGAGACCAAAGCCAAAAGCGAAAACAAACAAACCAGCTTTCCGGATTGGTCTCATCCCGAAGCCAAGCGATTCTTGCTGGAGTTCTTTTCCGAGTTCGCTCGAAGGTACGATCGCGATCCGCGAATCGCCTTTGTCCAAGTCGGATTCGGCCTCTGGTCGGAATATCACATCTATGACGGGCCGATGATTCTCGGCAAGACCTTTCCCGACGAAAACTACCAAGGTCAA
>JALOQW010000280.1 GCA_025459275.1 Pirellula sp. | reverse complement strand
TCACGGGGACGAGCAAGCGGTCTCAGGTACCACCGGTATGGGTGGCGGCATGGGCGGCATGGGTGGTGGAATGGGTGGCATGTTTTAGAACCGCCATCTGGTAGCCGCATCGAAGTAACTTTGCCGGGACACACACTGCGGTCTGGACTCATCGCTCGAGGCTTCATAGCTTGCATTAGATAATCGCGCCGCTCGGAAAGTGTGTGTCCCCGGGGAGTGCTACGGTGGCATTGGCTTCCAGCCTGTGTGCATTATGGATGGTAATGACAAACTGGAAGCTTATCGCACTTGGTCGATAGGCATTCGCAGCTGCTCGATCTTTCCCGTGACGACGCGGGGACACACACCGAGGCAAGAGCCCACCGTTGACAGGGGATAGCTTGCAATTGGCAATTAGGCCCGTGGGAAAGTGTCTGTCCCGTGGGCGTTTCTCTCGGTACCTTATGACCTTGGCTGGGCATGAAAGCGTGACTCCTCGCGCTTCTTATTGCCCACGTTCTTACAAAAAAAGGACCGCATCGGCAACCAGTTGCTGTTGGTCGCAGAAGCGGGATCGTGCGTCCAGGTCTAGGCGGTGCTTGGAAACAAATCACGACGACGGAGCGTCGTGCCACACTTCTTCTCAGGTCCGGAGGACCGGCAGAACTTTAGCCCGGACCGATAGGTCCGGGTAACTCGGCCCTAGATATCCCCAAAGCCCCGAATGGGGCGACAGATGATTGGTTGCGCCGAATAGCGATCTGCCTGTGCAAAGCGACGCGGGGACACACACCGTGCTCTGACGCATTCCTCGATTCGCGAATGCTTGCATTAGACGACTTCCCCCGGTCGGAAAGTGTGTTTCCCCGACGATCCAACACTTCGGCAAGCCGAGACCTGGCGATCATGTCATCCTGAACAAGAACAACGCGCCACCCACTAGCCTCAGCGTTCGCGGGCCTTGTGCCCGCCGAACGCAACAGGTTTAGGCCACCACGGTGAGCGCTCCTCGTTTCGATGGGACTCGTCCCCGTCGGATGACAATCGAAACCAGCACGCGAGCTTGCCATTCTGATCTGAAAAGTGCTATATTCGTTCATGAATACTGAAGTTGTCCCATATCAAGGAGCTTGCGGTGGGAACCATCGAGCAAGGGGCGGTCTACGATACACTCGTTGATTTGTTGATCCAAGGTGGCAATCGGGAAGAGATCCTCAAATTTCGATTGGGCACCACAGCTCAAAGTAGACTCGATGAGTTATTGGATAGGAATCGCGATGGGACCATCACGCCGGAAGAATCCTCGGAACTGGAAACCTTCGCACAGTTTGAGCATGTCGTGAGATTGCTCAAGGCAAGGGTGCTGCAAAGCCAAAAACCGTGAGTGATCGCCCGCCAGCCTCACTTAGGAAATTGGTCTTTGATCGCGCTGAGGGACGCTGTGAGTATTGTTTGTTCCCACAAAGTCTCGCGGCGAGTTCCCATCAAATCGATCATATCATCGCAGAAAAGCATGGAGGCTTGACACAAGAGAACAATCTCGCTCTTTGTTGCAGCCTATGTAATCTTAGAAAGGGAAGCGATATCGCTACGCTAGACCCCACAACAGGTAAACTGACGTCGCTTTACCATCCTCGTATCCATGCTTGGCGAGAGCACTTCCGTATGGAAGGGATTCAAGTTGTCGGCCTCACCGCAATTGGGAGAGCAACCGCTCATTTTCTTCAATTGAACAGCATCGATAGGCTTACGGAACGAGCGGAATTCGCGCGAGTGGGGATCTTGATGGACGCACATTTATCTAGAAAACCTCGTTGACACCCCGAGCCAATAGCAACGGAGTGGGCAAAAAATGGATGGGCAAAAAGATTGGGGACCGGGCGCATTCATCGCTGGTTGTCGTTTGTCATGTTTCTGCCCTTTCATCTTTTTGCCTGCGTACCCTTTGTACATCGCTGTTACGATCGCAGTGAAAGGCAGTTGTCCCTGGGCGTCTTGATCGAAGCGAGGTGAGGCCTCGTGCCTCACATCGCAACCAGGTTTGGTGCGCTAGCAATCATCCGCCCCCTTCGCTCCCTTCAGCGTTCGCGGGCCTTGTACCCGCCGAACGCAACAGGTTTGGTGGGCTACCAAGCGGTGTGGATCTTGCTAAGACGCGCCCGACAAAAGTCATTTCACTCAGTTGCTATCACAATCGATCGTGCATCCAAGGCCACTACGCGGCTCGCCCGCGTGGTGCCCTGATCGAAACCAGAATGCGATCCGATCCATGCATTTCGCCACTATGCGGCTTGCCCGCATGGAGCGCTGATCAGCTCGTACCTAGCCCGATCACTGATCAGCATCCGACGTGGACAAGCCACGCCGTGATGGTCAGCGCGACGGGCTCGTAGGCTGGTTGCGATTGCCGTCCGACGTGGACAAGCCACGTCGAAACGTGGGCCGCCACGCTACTCGTCGGCGTGGAGCCCATCACTTTTGTCGGGCGAGTCTGCTAAAGATCCTTGATCACCGGGAAGTTTAACAACTTCCACTACCATCATCGAACGATATTGCGATTAATCCACTGCTGTAATGCTTCAAACGCTTGAACAGAAACCGTGTATTCGCCTACGGATGAAATCAGTAGCACTTGTCCAGGAGACCGAATCTCTTCTGCCCAGGCAATGAATTGCTCTCTTTCTGCGTCGGTTAAGTGAGTTGTGGTCGTTCTCCCCCAGCTGTCAAAGTTGAAAACGATCAATGCAAAGAACTCGCTGGTCGTTAACGCCCCCTGCCGATAATGCCCGGCAATTCTCTCCCCCATGCCGATGGTCATATTGCGAAACTTCCTTCTCAGAAACAGAACGTCGTTGAATTCGTTAGCGGAATCCTTTTCTGGTCCAGGTTGTGTTGAGAATTCTGCGTTAGCGTCTAGCTTACTGGAAATGGACTCAAGGATGGCTATCCATGTTCCTGCCCCTTCATCTTTTTGCCTGCTAACCCTTTGCACATCGCTTTTACGATCGCAGTGAAAATCAGATGTCCCCAGGCGTCTTGATCGAAGCGAGATGAGGCCTCGTGCCTCACATCGCAACCAGGTTTGGTGCGCTAGCAATGTCGCCCCATCCGGGGCTATGGAGCGTTGGATAAATTGCGTACCCGGACCTTTCGGTCCGGGCTGAAGTTCTGACGGTCCTCCGGACCTAAATCCGGTCAGCCAACGATCGCACTCCAACAATAGAAGTCTGAGATGGAATTCATGTTTCTGCCCCTTCATTTTTTTGCCTGCTTGCTCTTTGAAGTGGGAAAGGGGTACCGCCAAACGATTACTCCTCGGAGTGCCCCAAATTCTAGCGGAGCGGCGCAAGCCGACCGGTGGAGTGGTAGTCACGCGTCATGCTCCGGCTCGCAACTCACCGTACGGCTCGCGCCGTTACGCTAAAAAAAGCCACCGCGACAGATACTGCCCGAGCCGAGAAACAGCGGGTTGGCACCCGCCGCTTGCCTTGCAGGGTGGGAACGGGCGAGGCGGGCGGGGCGGGAACCATGCCACGGGCGGATCGGAGAGAGTTGAGGACAACTGTTCTACGGGGAGAGCGAGCGGGATTTGTGGTATAGTGGATATCCCGCAACTGGCTCCGGCCAGTGTCCCCGCCTCTATTGTCCCACCTCTCCTTCGCAACGATGAAACCCATGAAATCATCCGCGATGTCGATCGTGTTGTGTCTGTTCATCAACACTTGCATCTATGCCGACGACAAGCAGATCGAAGCTCAGTTCGGAAATTCGTTCGCCAAACTGATCGCCAGCCATTGCTTGGAATGCCACAGCACCGATGTCGCCGAAGCGGATATCGATCTTGAAAACCTTCTTGAATGGGACAACCTGTCGAGCAACGCCCTCGTTCTGCAACGGGCGCTCGAACAAATCAAAAATGATCAGATGCCACCTGCTGAGTCCCAGCAATTCTCGGCCGATGAGAAAAAGAACCTGATCGATTGGTCGACCGCATGGCTCCGTACCGAAGCCCAGCGTAGGGCTGGCGACCCGGGTCCCGTCATCCTGCGTCGGCTCAACAACGCGGAGTATACGTACACCCTTCGTGACTTGACCGGTGTCTCCAGCCTCGATCCTGCCAAAGAGTTCCCTGCTGATGGTGCCGCAGGCGAAGGGTTTTCCAACGCGGCTGCGGCTCTGTCCATGTCACCCGCCATGGTGCAAAAGTACCTCGATGCCGGCAAAGCGGTCGCCAAACATGCGGTCCTGCTCCCCGATGGCATCCGATTCGAAGCCAAACCGTCAAGCAGCGACATGACCAATCAACTGCTCGACGCCATTCGCGCTTTCTATGCTCGCTACACCGACAATCAAGGAGGGGAGCAAGTCAATTTGCAAGGCATCGTTTTTGAAACAAACCAAGGAGGTCGATTGCCCGTGGAAGCCTACGTCGCAGCCACCCTCGCGATCCGCGATCAACTTCCAAAGTCCGGCGCAACTCTGGCTGATGAAACAAAGGTTATCGAAACCGTCGCTCGTGAACGCAAATTGAATCTCAAGTACCTCACCACTGTATGGGAGTTGTTTTCCAAGCCGAACTCATCGGCTGCCGATCAAGGCTTACTCGAACCGCTACGCCGACGATGGCGTTCAACCACGATCGAACAAGCGGATGCTTTCTCGGCGGAGATCTTAAGCTGGCAGAAATCCTTGTGGAGGTTTTCCAGCATCGGCCATATCGGGAAGCTTAATGGACCCAAAGCTTGGCAAGAGCCCGTAGATCCGATTCAAACGCAACAGGAACTCAAATTCCCTCTCCCCGAGAAACCCGGGCAAGATCGAGTTTCCTTCTTCATCCAAGTCGGCGATGCAGGGGACGGAAACGAAGGGGATCATGTGCTGCTGGAACGACCGCGCCTCGTCGCTCCGGGACGACCAGAAATTCTCTTAGGGGATGTCGATTCCATCTCTTCATCGATGGAGATTCATTTGCCCGCGTGGCGTCAGCAAGTGGATGAAGCACTCGCAGCCTTGGATGTGCTCTTCAGCGATCCATCCGAAGACTCCCAATCCCCCAACATTGATTGGGATCGGCTTGCCCAAGATCGAGGTTTGGATTCGAAATACCTGCAAGCCTGGGGGCAGTTTCTCGGATTGTCAGGCGGCCCAAGCTCTCAGCGAATTCGATTGACCCAACGGGGCGAGAATCTATCGGGATACGAGTTCATTGACGGTTGGGTGGCCGAAGATGCCTTGAGCGTCGTCGCTAACTCCTCGGGTGACCATGTCCGCATCCCTGGAAACATGCCTGGCAAGAGCATCGGTGTCCATCCCTCCCCCTCACGAGGTATCGGGATCGCATGGAAATCGCCGATTCGAGAAACGGTCTCAGTCGAAGGTCGGTTGCGGCACGCCCACACCGAGTGCGGCAACGGTGTCGCGTGGCGGTTGGAACTCCAGCGGGGTGGACTACGTCAAGTGCTCGTGTCCGGTTTCTCTAACGGCCCCAACGATGTTGCCATTGGACCGATCAGCGATGTGCGAATCCGAACCGGAAACGAAATTGTCTTGATCATCGAACCTCGCGACGGTAACCACTCCTGCGATTTGACCAACATCGACTTGACGGTCCGCGCCCCTTCGGAGTCCTGGAACTTGTCACAGGAGATCGCTCCGAACATCCTCGAAGGGAATCCGCATTCGGACGGCCGAGGGCGCAAGGACGTTTGGGAGTTCTTTTCTGAACAAGTAAGTGCGCCGAAGTTGAGCAAGTCCGGATTGCCTGATGGAAGTGTCATGGCAAAGTGGCTGAATGCGACCGATCCGAATGTCCGGCTCGAGCTTGCGACTCAATTGGAGCAATTGGTTGTTGCGCAAGGATCGGGGATCGAGCCTAATCATCCCGATGCGATCCTGTTGCAGCAGTTGAACTCAGCCGGAGGTCCGTTCTGGGGCGCAGTGCTGAACGAGTACGCTGAATTGGCTGCCGCACGCGCGACCGCCCAACCGACGCCCGCCCGCCAGCAGTTCGATGCTCCATCCGTTCAGCAATACGCCATACCCGCATCGCTTGCGGTCGGTATGGAGTTTACTGCCACCGCAAGACTGGATCCTGAGAAGGGACGGCATGGGAGCGTGCAAGTTATTGTCACGAGCGAACCACGGATTCGGGCCTCCTTTGATGCATTCCGCAAATCGTTCCCGATCGCTCTATGCTATCCGAAGATCGTTCCAGTCGATGAAGTCGTCACGCTCACTCTCTTTCATCGGGAAGACGAGCCGTTGATCCGATTGATGTTGTCGGACGCCGAGCGTATCGAAATCGATCGCCTCTGGCGAGAACTGCATTTCGTCAGTCAAGATGCACTCAAGCTGGTCGACGCCTATGACCAGTTGTGGCAGTATGCGACTCAGGATGCGGACCCGAGTGCGTTTGAACCGCTCCGTGATCCGATTCGAATGGCGGCCGAAACGTTTCGGATCGAGCTTGCCTCGGCCGAACCCCGACATCTGGAAGCAGTCATCCAATTCGCAGACAAAGCCTTCCGCGGTTCATTCCGCGCCTCCCATGCCGAAGGACTTCGCAATCTTTATTCCACATTGCGACAGCAAGAGCTGTCTCATGCGGATGCGATTCAATTCTTGATTGCAAGGATCCTGATCGCACCGGAGTTTCTCTACCGCACAGAAGTCCCCGGCCCCGGTAAGGAGCCTGTCAACGTCTCTGCCATCGAATTGGCCAATCGACTGAGTTACTTTCTGTGGGCTTCGAGTCCGGATGAGCGGCTATTGAGCCTCGCTCGAGACGGAAGACTGCTTGAGGATTCCGTTCTGGAAGCAGAAGTCCGTCGCATGCTTCAGGATCCTCGCATCGAACGGTTCGCGGTCGAGTGGGGATGTATGTGGTTGCACATTCGAGACCTCGATACCTTGGACGAAAAGAGCGAGACCCATTTCCCTGAGTTCCAGACGATCCGCGCGGACCTGTATCGCGAAGCCATTTTGTGGATCACGGATCTGATTCAGAACAACGGTAGCGTGACGGATTTCCTTGAAGCGGACCACACCTTTGTCAACGATCGATTGGCTGCTTACTACGGCATTCCGGATATCGCAGGAACCAACTGGCGAAAGATCGATGGAGTGAAACGCTTTGGTCGAGGGGGCATTCTTGGTTTGGGAGCAGCACTCGCCAAACAGTCAGGCGCATCGCGCACGAGTCCGATCCTGCGCGGAACGTGGATTAGTGAAGTGGTATTGGGGGAGAAGCTTCCCAAACCGCCCAAGAATGTACCTGTCTTGTCGGAGACTCCTCCCGAGGGAATGACCGAGCGACAGTTGATCGAACGGCACAGCAGCGACCCAGCATGTGCCAAGTGCCATGTTCGAGTCGACCCCTTTGGATTTGCGTTAGAAGGCTACGATGCGATCGGTCGGAGCCGCGTTCGTGAGGCCCTTGGATTGGCCGTGCAAACATCGACCACTCTGCCTGACGGGACGCAAGTCGCTGGTATG
>JALOQW010000279.1 GCA_025459275.1 Pirellula sp. | reverse complement strand
CTTTTAGAGAGTTAGGATGCCCAGAGCTTTCGACTGGATGATGCGATTCGCGCCTTGGTGGCTTCCAGATGCTCTTGGGCAGAAGCTGCGGAGACGGCTTGGGATTCCAAAGCTACGTTTCCTTGTGTCAGCGCGATCAAGCGCTGAGCCTTCTGCGTTGCGATGGAATCTTTGAATCGTTTGGCCGGGATCGCCGACAAATCCATCTTCATTCCGAGTGCAGAAAGTACGGCTTGTAGATTGGAAACGGAGAAATGCTCATCCTTCCCTCCGAGAATGCGAATCACAGTTGCCCTAGATACGCCACTGCGGCGAGCAAGATCGGAAATCGAGATCTCGAGTTCGTTAATGCGGCTTTGAAGTAGCGCAGATAGCGACATGGATTAACAATCGAATGGGATTGGGAGCGCGAGACCGCGAGAAGTCACGCTGCTATTGGTGCATATGTGAAACAAAAGGCAAGTAAAGATTGCTGGCAAGACTCACTCCCCCATCCACAAGATCGTCGTTTGGGACTGGCGGGATATCCGGTTCGAGACGGGCCTGGAGGCCCGTCCTACAGACCCTCGACCACTCTCCAAGACTCGATTCCAGATCTCAATTCTGGCCAAAATAGCCCCTCACTGTCGGCCATCTGATGTTGTTTGCGCTGACGCCAACATTGGTCCTGTCAACAGAATCGCAATGGCCATCGGCATGGCGGATCGACACCACGAGAGAACTGAATTCATGATTGCTCCTTCTTGCCTGTCGGTATCAACCATCCGATAAACCCACCGATGAGAATGGGAATCGGCAGCAAAACGAGTGCTGCCAGCGCAAATATTCCGAGACCGATATTTGCCCCGCCGCCGTTGTAATTCAGAGAGTCATACCAAATCGCGCCATACGGCAAGACAATGGCTAAGAAACCCGCGATGTAAGCTCCTACCGTCACACGCAGTGGAATTCGCTTGACGAGTGAGAGGCTCGCTAGAAGGACAAACGGTGCGCCCGGAAAGATGCCCCATGTTACAATCGGACCTTGGCTATTGAATTGATACGCCCAGGCTGACATTGCAAGCCCGATCAGCGCCAGCATGAGGCCAACGATGACACGTAGGGGTAACGTGAAACGAGTTCTTGATGGGGGATTGGACATTGCTGCATTGCTCATTTTCTGGTCCTTGCTTTGTATGCTCTTAATCTTTCTGCTGCGTTTGTCTCAGTCAACGGGTCCGCGATCGGTTGGTGCTCAATTGGTGGTGGCGTGATCCGTACAAATGTCACTCCTTGCGAGTTAATAAACCAATTGCGGCTTTCCACCATCCTGGTCGCATCGGCAACCGTCGGCTCTGGCATTCCCCACTGACGCAACAATCATGCTGCCGCGCTGTGAGTTGAACTGTCGGGTAACGTATACCATGCTGTGGCAAGCTCCGTGATGCGAGTCCTGTCGTCGGAGGCGATCTGCTTCACAGGGATCCGCCGGAACTCGTCAATGAACCATGTTCGAACCCCATGGTCGGTCCGTCCCTCGAATTCGCACGCATCGATTGGCAAGACCGTATCACCGGTTCGATTCGATTTCGATGAGGATTAGGTATTGGATTGCATCCGTCACGCCGCCTGAGATAATAGCACACTGCAAAAGATTCCATTAACCTCAAACTGAAAGCCATGATGAAATCTTCCGTATCAATTCAAGTTGCTATTCTTGGTTTACTGTCAGCTCTTCATTTACAGATCGACCGCGTGCAGGGATTTCAGGATACGGCGACGAAGAAGACGGAAGACTCCGAACAAAGCACGAAAAGTCAGGACGAGAAAACGGGCGAGTGGCTTCAGCTGTTCAACGGCAAGGACCTGACTGGCTGGACGCCCAAGATTGTCGGGCAGAAGCTGGGAGACAACTATGCCGATACCTTTCGAGTCGTCGATGGATTGCTGACGGTATCCTACGACAACTACAAAGAAGAAGACTTTGAAGGCGGATTCAAGAAATTTGGCCATCTGTTCTATGGGGAAAAGTTATCGCACTACCATTTGCGAATTGAGTATCGGTTCATTGGTCAGCAGTGCCAAAACGGTCCCGGTTGGGCTTGGCGCAACAGCGGCGTGATGCTGCATGGCCAGGATCCCGCTACGATGGATGTCGATCAAGAATTTCCGGTCTCCATCGAAGCCCAATTCCTGGGTGGCGATGGAAAGAATCCTCGTTCAACGCTCAATCTGTGTACCCCTGGAACGAATGTGGTGCTCGCCGGAAAGCTTTTCCTGCCACATTGCACGAATAGCACCAGCCCAACCTTTCATGGCGACGACTGGGTGACGGCGGAAATCGAAGTTCTTGGCAACCAGACCATTAAACACATCATCAACGGAGAGGTTGTCTTGGAGTATTCGCAACCTCAATATGATGATCGCGACGGCGACGCCAAGAAATTGATCAAGAACGGAAACCTGATGATCTCAGAAGGAACGATTTCGCTGCAGTCCGAGAGCCACGGCATTCAGTTCCGCAAAGTCGAACTGAAGAAGCTTGATGCAAAGCAAGCTCAGTGATTGGACATCCATTGGTAAACCAGACTTTGGCAAGGTCATCGTTCGAAACCTTCGGCGAGGATTCGCTCGAAAGCATCGAAGTCCGCATCCTTCTTGAGGATATCACTCTTCGCGTTCCCCCGGTTCTGAGCGCGGCAAAAGCAGAAGGCTGACACCTTTGTTTGCTTCTTTACCTTGTGCCTGCACCCGACATGAACAAGCTGACAATCGAATGCGCGAGCTCAGGTGTCAAGTATCGCTTAGGTCTCGATTTTCGTGAGAACAGATTCATTGGTTGATCCACCAGGCTGCAAAAAGATAGAGCAAGGAACTCCGCGTTGGAAGCAGCTAGCTCACCCGTGCGCATGCCATGCTCCATGATGCTGACAACGAGTCGAAATCTTTTCTCAGTCAACTTGTCCAGTACGCCATCGATCTCCGGTACCGTTGGACCATAATAGGTTTGGAACATCAGCCTTGGTACGCGCGGATCAACGCAGCAGTGCTGGAGCGATGACGTGACGAATGCAAAAAGCTTACCCACAACGGTCGCCTGGTCTGCAATGATCTCCTCTAGTCGTTGCTGGCTCTCGCCATAGTGCCGCTCGATGAGAGTTTGCAACAATGATGCTTTGTCAGCAAAATGATGGTAAAGCGTGGGCTGGGTAACTCCAGCCGCGTGCAGAATGTCCCGAATGCCTGTGCCGGCATACCCGCGTTGCGAAAACATCGTCAGCGCTTCATCGAGTAATCGCTCGCGTGTTTGAGCCGCTGCTTCGCTTCGTGTACTCATGGTGATTGACCCACGTCTTTGCGAGTCTGCTTCAGATCATGGCCCAGGTTATCGAAGATCGTGTGAATCAAGTCTTCGGTCTTGTCGGCTGTCAAAAGAAAGAAACAAAACAACATCTCGTCCGTTGTCTCTTCACCCCATGTGACGCGTTTCGGCGGAGAAGAAGGATTCGATGGATTGGTCGCCGAATTGTCGAAGACTGCTTCCACTACCAGCTTTGTTCCAGCTTTCAGCCGGATCGGTCGCTCGTAATAGTATTCGTCCTGCCAGTTGTAGTTCCACATCGGTATGTCGATGAGCACTTGCGGTTGTTGCCTGGGTTCCGTGGCGGTCACTCGCATCGATTTGCCCAGCAGATGCATGTGAGGAACGATTCCCACCATGATCATGTCTTTGGGCAGAGTGTAAGTTGTCGAGCGCCGATAGTTGGCTTCACCGGCCGGAATGTCCATTTCGTAGTTGGCCATCCAAATGCTGCCAACTAGTTTCGCAGGTTCTTTCAGTGAGTCGGCCACCGGTTTATCGACGAAGTAAAGTCCGATTTCGGATTGATCCACTTCAACCTTGCCTGTGGGATGGTAATGAACTTGTACGACCAAATCACTTCCCTTCTTGAGATAGCGCCCCATGTCGTTGGGCAATCGACGTGCGGTGTTTCCAACCGACCAACCACCTAAAGCGCCACTCGGCAAGAATCCGGGCCCACCAAAGTTGCCGTAGCCTGGCTCGGGGGTTGCGGCATCGAGTTTCCTCGCTTGGCCTTTGTCGTCCAGGAAAAGGACAGCGTGATGAACCACCCGCTTGTTTCCCGGATGGAATTCGACCGCTGCGACGAGTTTGTCTTCGGGAATCTTGATCGGAATGACGAAATTCTGGAGCAAGTCTGGACCGCTGGCTGGCACGGTAAACGTTTGCTGCATTTTGACCACAAGATCAGGTTCACCTAGCTGCCATCCTTCTGCAAATGTGGCAGCAGGCGGCAAGTCCGCTTCATCGCCGAAGTTGCACCCTGACTTAACCCAATCGGCCAGCAGATTCAGCTCTCGATCACTCAACCACCGTTGTCCGATGAATCGATGCGCCGTCTCCGGTCCCGGAATCCAAGGGGGCATGATGCGTTGCTGTGTGACTTCAACAATCATCTCCGCATGCGACTTCGCTTCTTCGTAACTGGTCAAGGCAAACGGAGCGACTTGGCCTGGACGGTGACATGTTTCACAGCGTTGCTGCAGGATAGGAGCAATATCGCGGGCGTAAGTTACTTTCGCCCCAGGTGCATCCGTCCGTTCTGGCGGAAGTACGCAACCAACCGGTTTGGTCTGGCCGACGATCGGTCGCTTGTTAGCTGCGACAGCTTGAATCGCGTCTCCCAGATAGTGATTCTCCACGTTCGCTCGTCTTCTGCCAATGGCCTCGTAGGCGTTATCGATTGCCCCGCGATAGACCACTTCACCGGTTGCGTCGATGACAAACGCTTCAGGCACATGGCTTGGCTTCAAGATGCCTGTCAGAAGTCCAGAGGCATCAAAGAGAATGGGGAACTCTGCTTTGTATTCTGCAAAGTGTTTTGCGGCGTTCTGTCTTGTCGTGTTCGGGTCCGACAGGATACCAAATAGTTCGACGTTCGGCGGCAAGGCTTGATGCAGTCGATTGAGTTCGACTACGTACGAGTTTGCGATCGGGCAGGTGGTCGACAAGAAGACGAATGCCCGATTCAATTGCTTGTCATTATCGGACAGCACATAGATTTTGCCATCCAACGACTGCGCATCAAAAGAAAATCGCACAACATCCGCTGGCTGCCCGAAGGCTATTGGACAGCATGCACAAAGGCCGACCAGAAAAAGACAAAGCACGAGTCGCATTCGTAGTACCACTCCCCACGCGCTGAAACTAGAGACGCCATGTATACCGTTCGGTATAGCTGTGCCAGGCAGTGTATCGACTGGTATACTGCATGTCAATGCTTGCTGGCGTCCCCGAATCCACGTCAGATAACCGTTGTCACTCACCCTCATCACGCCCTATCTTTCGCTTCTGGCCAAACCAATTCACCGCATGTTCAAGAGGTAGCGGTTCATGCCCATGCAAAAGATGCCTCGTAGGACTTGAAGCACATGGGGCTTGAGACGGGCCGGGAGGCCCGTCCTACGGGAAGAGACGCTCAACAACAACGCCACCAACGGTGGGTGGCGTGCAGCGAGGGATCGATGGCTTTTGCAATGGCCCTCCTGAATCGTTCGGCATCTACTGGATAGCCTGCTGTTGGCTTAAGGTCGTTGCCAACACGCTCCCTCCAGTATCGGTTCAATCGCAACATCAGTCGCTCTCGGATCCACTTGGCCAACATCGAAGCACTTGCCGCCGGCAGCAGCGAGTCTCCTTGAACTTGAAAACGGACATGTAAATCGAGATCACCGAACGCCCCTCGATATCGGCTGCATGCGGCGTCTTCTTCGAGGATTTCAAACCATGGATTCCACTGCTGGAAAGCAGCATTCAACATGGGTGCATAGCGCTTTCGACCTCCTTGACGATCGCAGCAGCCTTCGACATGTATCTGTCCCTCATCGTCAGTATTCCGCTGAATCCAAGCGACGCATTGCTCCAGTAATCCGAGCGACCATTCTCCGAGGGCATTGGACTTGTTTCCGGCAATGGCGACGGCCTCGTTGAAGGTTTCCTCATCGATGACGCGACATCGAAAGCCATGGAACTGAAGGCCGATTTGATACATTTTCGTATTCGCGGCCTTCGCCAGTTCCGTCTGTGGGACGCGTCCCTCAGGGCGCATGCAGCTCTCTGAGGCTTCGTCGAGCTGGCATGCGTACCAGGGCAACGCCTGAAAGCCTGAAACCTCAGAGTATCCGAGGGGCATACACTGCTGAGCACTTCGGCTGTCGAATGGCAGCGGATGTTTTGAAGCTCAAGCAAGAATCGGACGGTGGCCGCGAGTCCCTCTAAGCTTCCTTTGGGTTGGTAAATCTCTTTCGAATCACCCATCGGTAGGAAATCAGATTCATGCGTCCATGGACGAGCTTGAAACTCCGGCTCAAGCTCCTTCAGCAAGGAATCGAGTTTCCGATCCGAAGGTATTGACCATATCGATGCCCCGATCACTAACGGCCCCATTTTCGGGCCGTATCCCGCTTCATCGATACCAATCAACCAACGCCTCAAAACTTCCGCCTCGACTTCGGTGCAGCATTGGGTTCGGAATTGGATTCTGTTCCTCCCTTAGCATCGGGGTTGGGTTTGTCCTTCTGGAAGAACTGGAAGGGGAGGTTGTACAGATCGAAGTTGAGGCTTGGGAGGGACCCGTTGGTGGCTTCCGCTGCGCCGTTACCGTTTTTCATAGGAGGCAACGGCTCCATATCCAGTTCGCCGATGACCACCAATCGCTCTGGCAATTGCGTCAAGTGAAGCTGGGCGCCTCGGAACCATTGCAGCCACGGGGCTTGATATCCTTCGGGAGCGACCGTGTGAAGCGAATCGAACCCGATGCTCGATGGTTGGACATTGGGTGCCAACTGGATGGTCTTGGGCCAGGCAGTGGTGATCCAACGGTCGTCGACGTATTGGTATTCCCCACCAA
The DNA here is from genome assembly GCA_025459275.1 of Pirellula sp. Taxonomy (GTDB): domain Bacteria; phylum Planctomycetota; class Planctomycetia; order Pirellulales; family Pirellulaceae; genus JBKCUI01. Next base: position 546 of record JALOQW010000279.1, on the reverse strand, counting down.
GCGTGCACTGCAATCTGGCATCAAGAAGCGACTCAGCTTGCGCCTTGGCTTGTTCAGGTTCGACGCCGAGCTGTTCTTGCATGGAATCCAGAAGGAGTAGATTACCACGAGTGGTTTGGGCTGCTTGGCGAAACCCAAGAGTATGAAATAGGCTCGCTACCTGGCTTCGCGATAGATCGCGCACGCGGAGACGACCTTGCGCATAATCTTCGGCTGGGGCTAATTGAAGGTGCATGGCGGCTGATTCGAGGATAGAGCGATCGAAGGAGATGACACTGAAACCTCCCATTTGCCAACGCCAAAGGCCGAACAAGGAGCGGGAGAAGCCGAGCACATCCGGCGGACCGCCACCCAAGCCTAATGGCAACCGATCCAAGTATCCCGGTTTTGGCCATGAGCCTATGTAGGCGGGGAGAGACCTCATCAGCCGCAGAATTGCAAGAAGCCCTTTCGTCTCCTCGGGTAGAGGCGGAACCAGGTCTTTGAGTCCGGCGAATAGAAAATGGTCCTCGGCAAAGACTCGATCGGTCTGGATGCCTGACAATC
>JALOQW010000024.1 GCA_025459275.1 Pirellula sp. | reverse complement strand
CCACCGCGAACCACCAGAATCTCGGTACTGCCACTTCCCACCTCGACGACAATCGTCTTTTCCGACGCCAGAATCGGGTTGGATTGAAGTAGAGGCTGGATCCCCATGTAGGTGATGCGATTGACTTCGGCTTCATCGAGCGATTCCACTTCGAGTCCCGTCGCGATGTAAATTCGGTCGATGAAGGCCAACCGATTCGAGGCTTCACGGACCGCGCTGGTGGCTACCACTCGGACCTGATCCGGTCGAGTGATGCCATACTCCTGCATCAATCGACGATAACTCTTCAGGACTCGAGCGCATTCCTCGATGCTAGCGCGACTGATGCGCTGCGAGGTGAACGTGTCCTTGCCGAGCGACACCCCTTGCGATACTTGGTCTAATGTTCGAACGTTTCCGGCGCTATCGATTTCTGCGATGGCCATGCGTACGCTGGTCGAACCAATATCGACCACCGCCACCGGTCGAAGTTGGGAAGCAGGAGGCGGGGTACCGACGCGGCCTCTCGAGATGGATGACATGGTTCAGAACGGCTCCTTGAAAGAGCCAAGATCTTAACGCGCCAGTGCTTGAAATCCCAGTCGGAATCCACAGTACCTATCTTGGAGAGACAGATTTTATGCCGCTCTCGATCGATTCCGGAGGATGCGGTTCTGATAAGCGTCCAAGCATGCATCCAGCAATTGGCCAGCGCTGGCTTCCCACGTCATAGGGGCGAATTTCTCGTTATGTTGCGAGCGAAAACCCGTCTGATCCCGTTCGGCTTCCCATTTCAAAATGGCATCGGCTAACGATTGGGGAGAACCTAGTTCGAAAAAATCGCAAGCATCTCCCCCGACTTCGCGGTGAATGGGGGTATCGCTCGCGAACGTTTTCGTTCCATGCCACAACGACTCAACGATCGGCAAACCAAACCCCTCTACGATGGATGGAAACAATAAACCGGAACAGTGTTGATATGCATGCTGCAACTCTGCATCGTTGGCATCGTGATAAACGAAAAGCCCTCGATTCAGCATAGGGTGTTTCTGGATTCTCTCAATGACGTCAGCACATGATGTACCCACGCGACCGAACATGCAGAGTTTTAGGTGGGGGTACGTTCCCCATAATTGATCGAATGCATCGATCGCTTGATGATGGTTCTTTCGCGGATCGAAGCTTCCCACAATCAGGTAGGGGGTATTCCGATCTGTCGCGGAGAACAAGTCGGCGATAATGGGACGTATGCTGCCGCGCGCATCCTGGATCTCCGCACCTAGGACGAACGAGCGAATATCCCGGCATGTTGTGTCTTTGCGGAGGGTTGGCTCCGATTCGATAAAACTCGCGATGTCGTCTCGAACCGTCCGCGAAACCGCGACGATAAGATCCGAATGGGTAACAACCTGCTCCAAATACCAACGAAACTTTTCGCTTCGCCTCGCGCCAACGAATTGCGGGTGAGTGATCGGGATCAAGTCGTGAACAACCGTAACTACAAAGCCACCTGAACGACGAAACCTCGCGACTGTGTTCCAAATCTCCGGCACTGTCCAATAGGCATCAGGCAAGATCAACAGGTCGTTCGTGCTGGGAGAAATAGCAGCACCTCGAACGAATCGCTTCGCCTGAACGAATTGGGAGTAGACCAAGTGAGGGACCTTGTATCCCCCCAGGTGGCTCGGCGCAGGACGGAGCCATTTTCGCATTTTGGTCTTGGGCCAATAATCCGCAACCGCCAACGGAATCCATTGAAGCCACTTGGGCACAAATTCTTGAGCGTTCGCCTCCCAACGTGACATTCGAACCAACCCATGGCGTTGCCGATCGTCGAGCGGAAAGAAATGTCCATGAATATGTGTAGCAACTTGAGCAGAATCCAATCCACGAGCCTTCGCAATCTTCGGCAGATACTTACACAGGCTGCGAACGACTCGTTCGATTCCCGTATTCTTGCCAGAGCCTGCCGTATGGGACGCATCGATCGTGATTCTTGCGGCACTCATTGTCTACAATGCACCATCCTTGGTGTCGAGAGGGGCGAAACGGTGGTCTTGGCTGTCTTCTACAACCAAGCTGGTTGTAACCCGTTCGACCAATGCGACGCAAGACCAAGAGATATGCTAGCAACTTAAGTTGCCCACTGCTTCAACTGCTCCTTAAGGGAAGTCAGTCGATTTTGGACACGGGTTTTGGCATCCTCGAGATCGCCTGCACCCGAAACGGGTTCGGCCCCGAACAGGTAGAGCTTGATTTTGGGTTCGGTTCCTGAAGGGCGGATGGCAACGGCGTTGCCTGGGATGGCCAAGTCCAGAATCAGCATGTTACCTTTGGGTGCGCTGAGAGGTTGCGTACTGCCGTCCGAGGCGCGGATCACCAAGTTCTGATAATCGCGAACCGTAGCTACGCGCACATCGGCGATCTTCGATGGAGGAGAGGTGCGCAATTCCTGCATCAATCGTTCCATTTGCGCCATGCCTTGGCTCCCTTCCATTTGGACGTTGACTTGATCCTCGAGGAACACACCATGTTGGAGCAGCAATGCATCGAGTCGTTGATGCAGTGTGAGCCCTTTGGCTTTGAGATATGCGGCCATCTCCGCCATTAACAAGCAAGCGACCGCGCCGTCTTTGTCGCGTGCATGCTGGCCAGACAGATAGCCATGGGATTCTTCGGTGCCGAAGAGGAACAGGTCCGGCCCGCATTGATCAATGGTCCCGGCGATCCACTTGAACCCAACGTGCAAATTTCCTTCGCAACGGACACCGTAAGATTCTGCAATCTTGCGGGTCAACTCCGTCGTGACCAGCGTTTTGATAATGTATGAATTCGGTTTGAGTCGACCTGCCGCTTTGGCCTGGCTGAGAACAAAGTCCGTCAACAAGGCGCCAAGCTGATTGCCGTTGAGCGTCCCCCATGGACTATCAGGCGAAGTCGTCTTGGGACAAGCGCAGCCCATACGATCGCAATCGGGATCGGTCGCCAGCGCAAGATCCGCGCCGGTCGTTTTGGCGTACTCGATCATGGCGTCGAACACTCTGGGGTTCTCGGGGTTGCTGACATGCCCTGGAACGTTGGGAAAGTCACCGTCTGGTTTGGCGTGAGCTGGGAAGACCTCCACGTTCTCAAAGCCAGCAGCTCGTAAGAGCCGAGGGACAACAAATCCGCCAACACCATGCAAAGGAGAGAAAAGGATCCGGCAATCTCTCGGTCCAGGCCAACTGGTTTTCAGTGCAGCTTGTTCAAATGCGTTATCGATTTCCTCGGTTACGATTTGAATCTTTCCTTGTTGAAGTCCTTGGTCGAACGGAATGTGTTGGATGCTATCGCACTGCATCACATGTTCGATGATCTGAGCGTCGTGGGGTGGAAGGACTTGTCCACCTGTGGACCAATACACTTTGACCGCATTGTCGCTGGGAGGGTTGTGGGATGCGGTGACCATGATGCCACACGTGCACCCGAAATGGCGAACCGCGAAGGAGAGCTGCGGTGTTGCGCGGTAATCATCGAGGAAATAAACGGTGAATCCATTGGCTGCCATAATCCCGGCGCACCATTCGGCGAAATGACGTGACCGGTGGCGGGTGTCATATGCGATCGCGCACGACAAAGCTCCAGAAGGCAATCGCGCGGGATGCTGGGATAGGCTGAGGATGTAATTCGCTAAGCCCTGCGCACTTTCACCAATGGTTCGATCATTGATAGCGTTGGAGCCGATGGGGTACATGCGGCCCCGTCGGCCTCCGGTTCCGAAGGGAATAATCGTCCAAAAGACGTTGTCAAGTTGCTTCCAATCGCCACGATCGATGTGCTCCAGGAGTTCTGGCAGATATTCGGCATACCGCGGTTCCGTTAACCAAGCTGTTATGTGCGTTTGCGCTCCGGGAGTCAGTAGGCCTTGGCGTACCGCCTCGGCAACGAGGTTCGCAGCGGCGGTTACATCGGGAGAAGCAGGCACGATTTGGCACCCCTAGAGGTTGGTGAAGGAAGAATTGTGAAGGAAAAAGATCATCGAGGACTCGATTTTACGAGGCATCCTGTCCGGAGGACAGCCTTCCAGGCCACCCTTCGGAGAGAAGGTGCTTGACCTTGGATTTCACAGCTGATTTGGAGTTTTGATGAACGGTCTTCTGCAAGGACAAGGTCAGTTTATACCACCCCAAGGAACTTTCCTGGGTCGTCGAGCATCGTAAGTCACGGTCTGTTTTGTTGACAGTCCATACCCTCCAACTACGATGGAAATTGCTCGTCGATGGTCTTGCGTTCGTAAAGTCCTTGCCCCTGCTAGGTTTACGGGTCCATTGCGGTAATTTGAAATTCCTTATCGTTCCTCAATCGGGGATCCCATGGTGAAGTCGAATAAGCTCTCTCGAACCCTCAAGAGCCTGAGGTCGAAGCGACCGGACAACAAGCAACGCAAGCGCGCGAATCATTTCGAAACCCTCGAACGCCGCGAGTTGATGACCAACGATTTTGCCCCTGCGGTCGAGGGGTATTTGGCTCGGATGTTCGTCAATGGCGAACAGTCCTACCAACGTATTGGTCAGCAGATTGCCGCAGTCAGCAGCGGAACGAACGGAGGCACAAACTCCGGAGGGGCGGGAGAGTCTTCGTCGAGCTCCAACGTCGTCGAAGTGGAACCCAACAATTTCCAGGCTCAGGCTCAGGTGCTTCCGGTCGCCGCCAACCGACTGGTGAACGTCGCCGGCTTTTTCCGGAGCTTTGACGACGTCGATTATTATGCTCTCGATCTCAACAAAGGGGACATCCTCGACACGCGACTGACGGGAGTCGCTGGATTGGTTCCCACCATGGCGCTTTACGATCCCGCTGGAAATGAGCTCGTCTTTGCTTCGGGACGCTTCCTCGGCGGGAATGCCTACTCGACCAATTCTCCCTTGTATCGAGATGGCGCGACGACCCTACCGTATGTCATTGGCACTGCAGGGCGATACTACCTACGAGTCGCTGATGGCACATCCGCTTACACGTTGAATGTGAGGGTTCACCGATCTCCATTTGAACCGGAAGCGGTCGGAACTCAACAAACCCTGTACATCGATTTTGACGGTGCTCTCACTAGAGCAGAGACGTTGAATCTGACTTTGCTCGGCGTGCCGCCGGGAACCGTTCGCGTTCCACCGTTGTCGCGCTACATGCCTGCCTTGGGCTTGACCGCCGCCGACACCCCATCGGTAGCCCGGAATATCATGAACCGGCTCGATCTGAAGATGCGACCGTTGCTGGCGAACTTGTCCAACAATGGATTCTTCCCAGAGACCGGCAACCCTGGGGACTTCAGTGTTCGACTCGTCAGCAGCTTTGATAGCCCAGACCTGTGGGGACAGGAAAATGTCTCTCGGATTATGGTCGGTGGCACGCAAGCCGAAATTGGATTGGATCCTGGAACCGGACTGCTGGGTATCGCTCAATCGGTGGACCTGGGTAACTTCGGGCACGAAGAATCTGCTCTGGTCATGGTGGACATTATCCTGGCAGATGCGTTGAGCTTCCCTATCGCTGGAAACGTCACGCGTGCCGATCTGTTCGCAGAGTTGATGTCGATGGTGATCGCGCACGAAGCGGGCCACTTCTTGGGAGGGGTTCACCAGGATCCGTTCAACTTCGTGAACACGATCATGGATCAATTCTACGCACCTGACGTATCCTCAGGCGCTGGACCCGACCTCATCTTCGGCAATGCGGATGACGTCCCGTTGCAGTTCCGCAACGATGAATTCGCTCCAACAGCCGGTGTTCCTTTCGGCGGTGGATTGCACAACAATCCAGACACTCTTGCTTTTGGCATGTCGACCGGTCGCATCGGTGGTTCGATCACCGGAATTGTCTACAACGACGTCAATCGCAACGGTCGTCAAGATGGTAGCGAAGCGGCGCTGTCCGGCTGGTCAGTCTATATCGACCTCAACAACAATGGGGTTCGCGATTCGGGTGAACCTCGATCCGTCACCGATGCGTTCGGACGGTATAACCTCCGCTCCGCCGCAGGAACGTTCAATGTTCGCGTAATCTACCCTGCAGGTTGGGTCGCCTCTACTAACTCCGAATCCGTCAAATCGGTTTCGGTCACCGTCAATGCAACAGCCAGTGCCAACTTTGGGGCATCTTTCCCAACGGTGGGAGCAACAGGCTTCAAGTGGCTGGACTTGAACGGCGACGGAATTCGTGACTCGAACGAACCAGGTCTTGCAGGTGTTTACATTTACCTTGATTTGGACATGGACGGACGCCCTGACGTTGGGGAACCTGCTGCTCTCTCAGGCTCCGATGGTTCCTACAATCTCACTCCACCGCGTCCAGGTACCTACCACATTCGAGAAGTAGTGGATCCAGGCTATGTGCAGACTTTCCCAGCCTTGGGTTTCCATACCGCAGTCTTTAATGGCAGTACACCCTTAGCAGGGTTCGATTTCGGCAACCGTGAATCTTCGGACTGGGGTGATGCCCCCTCTCCCTACCCAACCACACGTGCTCAGAATGGGGCTTCGCACGGAGTCGTTCCCGGGCTTTCCCTGGGTGCCAACTGGGATTCCGAACTTGATGGCGCAAACTCCGCCAGTGCCGATGCAGACGATTTGAATGCAGCAACGGATGATGAAGATGGCATTACGCTGTTGAGCCCGATCGTTCGTGGTGACAGTCAAAACTCGATTCGCATTGCCGTCAACAAACCTGCCGGCACGACAGCCTACGTTCAAGGCTGGATCGACTTCAATGGCAACGGCTCTTGGAACGATCCAGGGGAACAGATTGTTACCAACTTGCTGGTCTCGGCAGGCGACAACATTGCGAATTTCACGACTCCGTCGAATGCCGTCAGTCGCACAGCAGCCCGTTTCCGATTGTCGACCGCACCTGGGCTTGGCCCCACTGGCCGCGCACCCGCCGGTGAAGTAGAAGACTACATGTTCGACATCGTAAATGGTCCTCGTCGCAACGTCCAAGACGACGTGTTCACCGTGAATCGCAACAGTACCGCCAATCTCTTGGATGTGCTGGCTAACGATTTCGTCCCACCGAGCGATTCGATTTCGGCTGTCCTGTTGGGGGCTCCTTCCCAGGGTGGTGTCGCTACTCTCGGGGTCGGCAACATCGTACGCTACACCCCAGCCCGCGGTTTCTTTGGCCAAGAAACGTTCACTTACACGGTCGTGTACGGTTCGGGACGTCGCGAGACAGCCAATGTCACGGTCAATGTGGCCCTGCAATTCATTGATCCTGTGGCCGTCGATGATTCCTATGATCTTCCCACCGATTCGGTTTCTTTCCCGTTGAATGTTCTCCTCAACGACATCGAAGGCCAGAACGGTGCATTGACAATCACGAACATCTCGACTCCCGATCAAGGAGGCTCCGCAGTCATCGGTAGCGGTGGTTTGAGCATTCGATACACTCCTCGTCGGGGATTTGGCGGGACGGAGCGTTTCGTCTATACCGCAACCGATGGAGCCGGCAAGTCGACAACCGCTGAAGTCACCTTGCACACGCTTGGCGGTGACCGACTCGATGATGATGTTCAGTTCAGTTTTGACTTCCGCGACTTGTCCGGAAACCCGATCACTCGTGTGACGCAAGGGGACCAGTTCCAAGTCTACGTATATACCTACGATCTGCGTCCCGAGCGAGGACTGTCGCAGTCTCCACCGACTCAAATTGTTGATCCCGGTGTGTACGCGGCTTATCTAGACGTTCTCTACAACTCGAGTTTGGTGCTGCCTGCCAGCCCAGGGACCAACACCAGTCTCGATTTTGCTAACGAACCTCAAGGGTTGTATCAATCCGGCATCTCCGGAACCGCCCAGATCCCAGGTGTGATCAGTTCGCTCGGAGCCTTCACTGGCAGCAGCAAGCCTCCGTTCAAGCTTCGTGAACCGTCGATTTTCCAGAAGCTAACGTTCAATGCACGTTCGGCCGGCATTGTGGAATTCGTCGGGGATCCCGCCAATGAATCTCCCAATACCGACGTCATTCTCTACAACCCACCCAACGTTGCAGTCGACATTCCCAAAGTGCGATACCTCCGATCGTCGTTGGAAGTGTTGCCTCGTGGCGTAGAGACACCGTTTGCCGTTGACGATAGCCCAGCTCCCTTGGCTCTCAACACGACCTCGTTCATTGATGTACTACGCAATGACATTGTCGGAACGGCAGGCCCTATCCGCATCACATCTCTGACCCAGCCTCTCAACGGAGCGGTGTCCATTGACAATCGAGGTACCGATTCCCCCACAGACGACCGGATTCAGTTTATTCCTGTCAGCAGCAACAGTGGTTTCACCGATCAGTTCACCTACACCATTACCGACACGCGTGGCTTCACCTCCACGGCGACAGTGACGGTTCAAGTGGGCGATGCATCTGCAGATGACAATGTTCGGTTGACACTCCGAACAACCGACATCAACGGAAATGTCATCACCTCAATCCCAGTCGGAGGCGAGTTTGAACTACGTGGCTTCGTCCAGGACCTACGCCCACCTTTCAACCAGAGCGGTGTGTTTGCAGCGTACCAGGACATCCTGTACGACAGAAGCCTGGTGGCTGTTCGAACGACCAGTGGCGGCCTTGGCTTTGATATCTCGTTTGCACCATTGGTAGCGGGAGAGGGGTACCAACAAGGTCAATCCGGCGACATTTTGATTCCAGGCTTGATCAATGAAGTCGGTTCCTTCCAGGACTCACTCAATCCGCTTGGCACGGGCGAAAAACTTCAGTTCCGAATTCGAATGCGTGCGAATGCCACGGGTATCGCTCGCTTCGCCGGTGACCCTGCTGATATCAGCCCATTCCACGATACCCTGCTATACAGCAATCAACGGAACAAGGTTCCGATCGACCGAATTACTTATGTGCCAGCACAGATCATCATCGGTGGCAGTGGATCGAGCGGCGGTGGCGGCGGTGGTGGTGAAGGGAACACGAACCTGACCAACCGCTACGACGTGAACAGCGACGGATTCGTGTCTCCGATCGACGTCTTGATTCTCGTTAACCTCATGAACCAAGGTCAGGGCGGCGCACTGGACAACGGTGGCAATTCTGGCGGCGAAGGCGAAAATGGTGAATCCTATTTCGTGGACGTTGACAGCGATGGTTTCTTGACCCCGCTCGATGCACTTTTGGTGATCAACGAGTTGAACTCGCGAAGCGGCGGAAGTGGAAGTGGAACTGGTGAGGGAGAAGGATTGGCTGCACCAATGGTCTCGTCCCAGATTGAAGTCACTTCGGTACCAACTCCGGTTCTTCAGGCATCCTTGGCTCGATCCTTGGCCACGGCCATCGGTCCTCAAGTTGCCGCCGCGTCCCGTCCCTCCGACAATCTCAGCCTCGACAGCTACCTGGCTGGACTCGTGGATGAGGACGAAGACGAAGACGAACTGGATGAAGTCACCAGCGATCTGCTGCGTGTTCGATTCGACGCGTAGTCCCCGATCTGTGGTATAACTGCAAACGATTGGTGTACGATCCCGCTCCTCATCATTGACCGATGAAGAGCGGGTTCTTTTTTTGCAGAACAGAACGAGCATGGATCGTTTGAACTACGTCGATCTTCAAGTCAACGGGCTTGCCGGAATTGACTTCAATGCCAGTCAACTCTCTCCTGACGACTGGAACACAGCCTGTCGGTTTCTCCGTCAGTCGCGAACAGAGATCTTCTTGCCGACACTCATCACCGATTCCCTGGAACGCCTGAACGCCAAGCTCGCACGGCTCGCATCGTACTGCCGTGAATCCGCTCGCAACGGTGATTTTGCCGAAGGAGCAGGGATCCATCTGGAAGGCCCGTTTCTATCTCCGAAACCCGGATTCATCGGCGCGCACCCTGCTCAACATTCACGAGATGCAGAACTGGATTCCTTCAAGCGATGGGTCGATCTCAGTCAAGGAATGCTGCGCATGGTGACCCTCGCTCCTGAACGAGACCCCAAGGGTCATTGCATTCGGTGGCTTGCAGACCAAGGCATCCTCGTAGCGGCCGGTCACACCGATGCGACTCGGGACGAACTCCAACGCTCGATCGATAGTGGTTTATCGGTCTTCACGCACCTCGGCAACGCATGTCCGATGCTCCTGCATCGCCATGACAACATCGTGCATCGTGCCTTGTCCCTTCGATCGCACCTTCGATTCACGTTGATCGCCGATGGCCATCACTTGCCCTACTGGCTACTGCATGACTGGGTAAAGACGATCGGGGACAATCGAGTAGCGATCGTCAGCGATGCGATCAGCGCTGCCGGTCTTCCGCCCGGAATACATCAACTGGGAGATCGAAAGGTTGCGGTAGGCCAGGACGGTGTGCCGCGAAGCGAAGACGGTTCGCACTTCATTGGTTCCGGCATGACCCTACCCATGATGGACCAACAACTGGCCGAACGGTGCCCGTTTTCCGACGAGACGCGGAAGAGGGTTTTTCACGACAATTCCAAAAGCTGGTTGCAGCGAGCCTCGCTATCTTAGGCTTCGGCTGCTGCAGGTTCACAGAACATCGCTCGCTTCTTGTCGATGAATTTCAAGTGATGATCCAAGTGGTATATGTATGTTTCGAGCGTTTCGCTCAACGTGACCTTGCCTCGTTCATTATGGATGCCAAATCGATCCCATGCACTTGCGGGTAAACGACGCAGAATGGTGGCCGTCATCTGACGGTTCTTCTGAAACAACTCGCATGCTGAGAACGCATTCAGTTCCTCAACACCAGGCAACGCGATAAAGCCATTTTCGTCGTACCCGATCAGCAGTGGTTTATCCATGCAAGCGATTCTCTTCATGCGATCGGTTGCAATCAAGTCGCTGTCGAGCATGTGAATGACGATCTGATGGATGGTCCACGATCCGTCCGCAGGTTTCATATGAAGCTGGTCCTTGGTCAGCCCCCAGATCGACTGAGCGAGTTTGGCTCCACCAGCAGCATACAATTCAATTCGTTCGGAATTCATCATTTCCCCTTCTTGAGACAGGTGTCGCCGATCACGTGCGGGCGACTTTCACTTTATCGTACCAACCGAGCAAACATACTTCTTGGATGTCCGCCCAATGACAAGCTTCATCCCAGAGAGACAGACCGCACTCTGGGCAACATGCGGTGTATGTGTTGTGTTCTTCCACGACGCGTTGCTTCATGTCTGGGTCGGTCCAGACCGATTCGCATTCATCGCACACGACGCATCCCACCAGATGATGGGCGGCAGTACATACCCGAATACGGCACAGCCCGCCCTCACATACGGGGCATGTTCGAACGTAGATCAAATAAGGGAGGCCCGACATGTGAGGTTAGTTTCCAGGTATGGGAAAGGCGGTGATCACATTCTTGTCACGAACCACCACTCGCATTCTCTTCAAAGGAGGATTTCCGCGTTCGCGTCCTACGGATCCTCCGAGATAACCGATCGTTTTATCGAACGGCGCTTCGTATACCGTCTCCGCTTCTTCGTTGCGGGTCCGCGTCCCTTTGGCGTGCCCGCGAGCACGGCGGTAGGTGTCATCGATCGCGCGCAGAAACTCCGCCATGCTCCCCTCGAAGACCCCATGCGGACCGACCCGATCGGGATCGTTTCGCAGATGCCGTTCAAGGTGGGCCAGTCGATGCCCCTCCTCACTTCCCCGGGAATAGACCAGCCCAGCAGGAGATTCGTACCGATCCCGGCCCAACTCCTTGAGGAAGCCGTACTTAAGGGCCTCCGGCAATGGTTTTTCCGGGGAGCGGGATGGTGTCCCACGTGGGCTTTTGGTCGCATCTCGCTCGCGTTGCGAAGCCGTAGTGGCACGTGGGGGGGTATCCTGCCCTAACAGAGTCGGAATGCTGGGGAGACTCCACCCAAACCACGCGTTTAGCCGGGGTTGCATCAGCACATACGCAATCAATGCAACCACGATCGCAAGGGCCCAACGAGCCGGGAGCAGACGAAGCACGTTCGCCATCGATTCCGGAGCGGATCTCGCAGGGCGGGACTTATCAGGACGGGGCATACGCTGTCAGCTCGGAAAGTTGTCTTGCAGTTTGAAGGGGTGGGAACTACGTTCTGTATTCGAGATGAAGAGAATATACGTCGGCATGGCGATCGAATCTATGAGCATCGAATCAATTGACTTGGCCAATCTCCCTGACCAGCTTCGGCGAAAACTCGACCAACGCAACCCCGATCGTGCCTCGCATCGTGAATTCGCGCCTCAATACGCCTTTGGCAGACATCGCGGTCCCGCACCTCGTTTCGCCCATCGCGCTGCCGTTATGATCGCGCTGGTACCAGGAAGATCCGGTGAATGGTCGATTCCGTTGACCCTTCGCCCCTCGCAGATGTCGGATCACGGCGGACAGGTCTCGTTGCCAGGAGGCCGTGCCGAGCCAGGCGAATCGCACTGGCGAACGGGGTGCCGCGAATTCGGAGAGGAACTTGGATGCACGACAGAATACCTGCAACCAATCGGGGAGCTGACTCCAATCTATGTTTTCGCGAGTCGACATCTTGTGACTCCCAATGTCGGCGTATGCGGGCTTCGGCCCACAATGAATCCGAACCCGAATGAGGTTGCACAGTTGATCCACTTGTCCGTGGCCGACTTGATCTCGGATACAATCACCATGGTCGGTACACTGCGTCGCGGGACTGCAGAGTTCGATGCACCCGGGTTTCGTATCGGTGACCACTTTGTGTGGGGCGCAACCGCTATGATTCTGGCAGAGTTTCGGCAATTGGTTCTCGAGATCCAAAAAGACAATCAATTCGAACCTTGGTTGATGTAACACGGAAGGAAAAACGATGATTCGCGTAGCGATCGTAGGGGCTTCGGGCTATACCGCCATCGAAGCCATTCAGTGGCTCTTGACCCATCCGCAAGCCCAAATCGTGGCTGCTACCAGCCGGCAAGCAGACGGCAGCATGATCGCTGATATGCATCCCGCGCTGGTTCGCCGCTTGCGTCTGCCAGTGGAAGATCTTTCACCGACACAAATTGCACAACGCTGCGACGTAGCCATGACATGCTTGCCGCACGGAGCATCGGCCGCGATCTGCCAGGAACTCTTGTCGGCGGGCTGCAGGGTGATCGATTTGTCCGCCGATTACCGCCTCAGCACACCGGAACTCTATGAAAAGTGGTACGGCGAAAAGCACCCAGATCCAGGCCGACTTGGCTCCACACCCTATGGACTACCAGAACTGTTCGCGGATCAGCTACGGGACGCTCCCCTGGTGGCCAACCCTGGTTGCTATCCAACATCGGCAATTCTGGCTTTGGCCCCCTTGCTGAAAGAAGGCTTGATCAGTCCTCAAGACATCGTCGTCGATAGCAAGTCAGGGGTCAGCGGAGCAGGGCGCACTCCCAAACTCGGAAACCTTTACTGTGAGGTCAACGAAAGCCTATCTGCTTATTCGATTGGCAACCATCGACATCAACCCGAGATTGTTGATATCTGCAAGCGATTCTCCGGCGTGGAACCAGAAATCGTATTCACACCCCACTTGGTTCCCATGGAGCGAGGTATCCTCTCCACGATCTACGTTCACCCCGCTTCCAACGCAACACCCAACCAGATCCGGGAATGCTTGAACAGTTACTATCCTCTGCATGGCTTTGTTCGCGTGTTGTCGCACTTGCCATCCACTCGATACGTAGCCCGGTCGAACTTTGCCGATATCACCGTGCGCGAGAATGGACCACGCGTGATCCTGGTCAGCGCCATCGACAATCTTGTCAAAGGGGCCAGCGGTGCGGCCGTGCAAAACATGAATCATATGTTCGGACTCGATCCACATTTGGGGCTGCATCCCGCGTAAGCCAATATCGCGCGGTCGACTCATCGATTTCGATGTCGTCGCTCGCAGATGTTCCTCGCCCAGCACATCTTTATTGCGAATGAATCGAAGTAGTCTCTGGAGAGATCGGATTCTTCTGCCGTTCGCGCCAGCGCTTGAAGATGCGCGTCGGTGATTGCCCGGTAAAGAAATAGACTAAGTACCCGATTGCCGACAGAACCACGGCAAACGGCAGCAGTGCGACCACGGTGACGATGAATCCGTAAACGACTTGGCCAATCGTCCACCAAGAACTGTAGAAGACCATTCCGATCTCACCTAAGAACGACGGAGACTTGGCCGCAACGAACGCGGCACGACTCTCGGCTCGCAACGTGATCGTACTCAGCTCGGATTGATCGCGAAGATAGTTCAGTCGCCCTTCGACACGTTCAATCTCTTCCCGAACCCGTTCGATCTCCTTCTCCATTTGAAGGATCTCCGTCAGATTGGAGGCCGATTTCGCCAGATGCTCGGCGAGTCGAAGTTCTGTCTTGCGTTTGTTCGATAACCGCGCTTGCAAGTCGATGAACTCCTCCGTCACATCCTTGCTCTTGACCGATTTTTCGACGACGTAGTAGTTCGAGTCCAACCAAGTGAGCATCTCTTGGAATTGATCGGCGGGAATCCGAAGAATCCAGGTCCCGCCACGTTCTGTGCGATCGCGTCGAGACTCGGAATAACTGGCAATGAAACCACCCAGCCGCTCGACCGTCGCAGGCAGATCTTTCTCGAGGCTCGTAAAGTCCTTGACCTCGATGTGGACATCTCCCGAGTAAACCAATCGTCTCTTTTCCGTTTCCGCAGCCGGTTCGTTTTGGGAAGAATCGCTCGAGACGAATCGTGTTGAAGAAGATACGCCGCTGGCAGATGCCGACGCTGGCCGTTCGCTGAGGTCGCCACCGGCGCAGCCTATGGAAAATGCAGTACAAAACAAGACTCCGAGCAGAGTCAGCCGGTTGAGCCAGAGCATAGATGCCGAGCCCCCATGTTGGGTTGTTCTATACGACGCTTTCCGTGAACGCTCCGAGTACTACGCAAGTTTCCAGAAATTGTTCGACCGTGTCCGGGGGCGTAAGAGATTGATTCCCCCGGCACACGTCGCTATTCGCTTATCTTTCCTTCAGCTTCTCTTCGACCCAGGGCTCAAATACTGGATACCCTACCTCAGGTGTCCACCAACCGACGAGGAAACGAATCCGACTCCCAGATATTCGTTCTCTGGGCAATCGGAAAGTGCCATCCGCAGCTCGGGCAACAGGCTCGAGTTCATTGGTAATGACGTTTTTCATTTCGACTCGGCAGATCAACTCGGCGGTGTTGTCAGCTCTGTCGACCGGCTCGGCGCGAATGACGATTTCATCCGATTCGATGGTCAACTCGGACTGGATTCTCGGAATCCCTTCCAGAAAAACCGACTCTCGCTCTCGAAGGGCCTTCAATCTGCTTTCGTACGCTGCTGTTAGCATCTCGAGCGACGTTCCATTCTGTTGAAGCAAGGTGCTCCAAACCTGCGATGGTCGCGATCCTGCGGGCAACGAAAGGACACGTAATTTCTCCATCATTCGACGAGGCAATGATTGACCTCCTATCTCGACCAGAGAATCTGCAACGAGATATCCTAGTGGATAAACAACACTATCGTCGCGAGTTCGCAGAAGTGTCTCGTTATCGCACAGGACGGGGAATGGGATACGACCACGGGAATCGACTGCCGCAGCCCATCGCTCCACCTTCTCTCTTTCCAAGCCTGTCTCTTCGTCTTCCGAAAACAACTCGACCGCTGTAGCCACTCCTTCATGGAACACCCTCATGGCGTTGAAGTGAGTGGTGGCTTGGCCATCGCTGATCCTTTCGATGTAGACGTGCCCGACCTCGTGACGCAAGGTTCGAAAGAACTCAGCGTTGCTCTGTTCCTGGTTTAATGGGACACGAACTTTAGTCCAATTGGTAACACCCGCCGCATGGCTCGGAATCAAGGCACCTGTATCTACCACAATCTTCCCACTCACCCGGTCCGGGTTCTCGAAATAGTCCATAACCTCTTCATGGATGGCATCCATGGATGCTGCCAGCGTCGAAACACGGGCTAGGGCCGATCGACGGTAGATGACTTGGAAGCTCTCCGTCTGCAACCCACCAAACGCGTCCACCTGCGGCGGCGTTTGTTCCAGATCAGACAGTGTTGACGCGACTTCCCCAGCTGCTCGTGTTACCGCCGGACGATCCGAGACCTCCTCCTCATCATCGTTAGCCAAACTGAAAAGGAGTCCGATCCATACCATGGCCGCAAGAACGTAACCGACCGCTGTCAGATAACCAGCTACGGGAAGATCCGCGTAACGCTCGATCGCAAGAGTCAACCGGCCATCGCGATGAAGAAATGCCCTCGCAGCGAAAATCCAGCCGAACGTACCCAAGATGGCATGGCCGACCATTTGTTGGACTGGCCAAACTACTTGACCTTCTACGACACTCGGTAGAAGCAGAGCACTTGTGTCCAACCACGTCGACAGTGGACCACCTCGCGTTCGAACCCAAACCAGAAGCGATACGACGATTCCGAGCAGTAATGGAAACCACTTCCTAGAAAACGAAAGGAAGGCCGCCCCCCCCACCACGCATGTTGTCAAAAGCGTTCGGACGACGAAACCCGCGAACAGCTCTCGAAAGTCGATAGGCTCCGAAAGGGAATCTTGGTTTAGCCAAAGGAAAAACCAGTCGTAGGTGATCGAAAACCCCTCCAACAACAACACAACCATCAAAGCAGCCAATGCCTTGTGGATGAAGATACTGAGGCGGCTAACCGGAAGACCATCCAAAAACGTTAGGGTCTGATGCTCGCGTTCCTGACCTATCATCGCCGTTCCGATAACGACTCCGCTCAACAAAGAGAGAATCACAATCGAAAAGACGGAGTCGCTGCCGTCACTGCTGTCACTCCCAGATGGTTCCGGGCGATCGAGAAATCCAAACATGCAGCGGTAGGTCAGATCAATCGCGTGAATCGCCAATACCAGTCCGATACTCAAGCGTAGGCCAACGAGTTCTTTCGCAAGAAGAGTCAAGTTCATCATCGATCACCTGACCCCACTGCCCCCGGCAATAACGTCCCATGCAAGTGGCTGACCAAGTCGGCCAACGTGAGTCCCGTGGTGGCTCTCAATACAGATGAAACGCTGTACCAATAGTCGTGGATGGTAGCTCGGAAATCATATGGGGCCTCGTATCCAAGGACGTGGCTCAGGAAGGCTCGCATATCCTCTGCCTTCGCTCTCTCGCTGAGAGAGAACATGATCGCTCCGGCTGCGAGCTGAGCCCGCTCCTCGCCGACTCGCTTCTTGTAGGCTCGCCATCGAACGAGTTCCGATTCGCTGAGACTGGACGCATCGTCTTGGGACACCGAATTCGCTACCGCAAACTCTTGTACGATTCGTCCTTTATCACTTCGAGCCAGCCACCAGATAGGAAATCCAGTCACCACCCAGTCCCGTGTATCGGAATCCAACCTGTTGTGCTGATGAGCCAACAGTACAGATCGAATCGCCATCCGAAGCCAACGTTCGCCGTCGGGCGCGCTCGCAATCGCATTCAGCCGGATCAGCACGCCTTGTCGAGTATCCAAGTCACCAAGTTCGTATCGATCGGGATCAAAGTCGCGTCGATGGACCAGAAAAACCTTTGGCAAATTCTTGATATTGAGGAACTCAGCGACTTCATCCAAATGATCCATCATCGAATCCGCATGGCCTTGAAGAGCCTCCATTTCTGCGGTCGTAGGACTTGAGACCGCAGCGGACACAGAAACCGCAACTCTCGCGGAACTTACGTCGACAGAACCTGGCAAGTAGAGTGGCTCGGCAGCAGTTTGTCGCTCGATAACCGAAGCAATCACAAACAGGACAAAGGCGACCAGCGCCGTCATTGTCAGTTTTTCTCGGTAGGACATTTTCTCTGCCAGCATGCTGGCCAGCGTTGCATCCCGCACAATCCCGAAAACGAATCCAAGGATCGTCAACAGCAAGATTATGCCAAGCGTAGTGCCGATCGCCACCATCGGTATCTCGTAACGCTCATAAGCGTACTGTTCATCTATCAAGTGAAATGGTCCGAAGTGAGTCACTTGAATCTCGAGCTCTCTCTCGACAAAGAGAAGGGTGAATACGACGATAAACCCGATAATGAAGCGGTACCTGCCCAAGAAGGCTAACGCGAACGAAGCGGCCCAGCAGAACCAAGCCCAGAGGAGTGTCTTGATCCATAAGACCAATGCAAATCGAAGGGACAATCCTTCGGAGTTCCATTGAGTGCTCGAAGTCATCCCGACGAGAAGCAAGGCAGTCAACACAGCTGCGAGCATGCCGATCACATACTTCACGGCCAAGAAAGCAAAGCGACTGACGGGCAACCCTTCCAAGAACAACTGCGTACTTTTTCGGAACTCATCCGCGATCAGCGAGTTGGCCAGCAGCAACGTGAACAGCGGAAAAATGAACCATAGAAACCAGCTGAGATTGTAAAACTGACTCCCTCCCAGCAGCATCAACTCCTTCATTCCCAAGAATAGGACCCACCCGCAGGTGATGAGAATCGGTAACCAAAGCAGCAGCAAACGGTGCTGGTAGAACTCTTTGCTTAGGATCCCACGTATCACCACTTGAGACTCCGCGAACCGACGCAGGACAAAAAAATATCCTCTAAAGTCAAGCGTTCGATGACGCTCTCGCTGGGAAATTGCAACTCCTGCCAGGCGGCAGATGGTGCTCGATAGGTGCGAAGTGTCTCGCCATCCATGGAACGCTCAGACCATAGCTCGAATCTTTCTGAGACAACCACTGGCTCACCTCGGAATCGAACACGTCGCACCTCGTCACGCAACTGAGCAAGCGCACCTTCAAATCTCATCCGGCCCTCGTGGATGATTCCAATTCGATCTGCGCATCGCTCCACTTCGTCGATCAAGTGGGACGAAAAGAATGTGGTACGCCCATAGGTTCGTGCATGGGAAGCGATGATGTTTCCGCTGAT
>JALOQW010000278.1 GCA_025459275.1 Pirellula sp. | reverse complement strand
GGTCCTCGGGGACCTGGAGTTGGAACTCGATTTTCTTTTGATCGATACGCATCCAGGCGTAAACGAAGAGACGCTCATGTCTCTCGTGCTGTCGGACCAAGTCATTTTGATTCTAAGGCCGGATAGCCAAGACTTCCAGGGAATCTATGTGACCTTGGAATTAGCAAAACGATTGGGTGTCGTTGATCCTTGGTTGGTCGTCAACAAGATCCCCCCGGGCATGGATCGAGCAGGGCTGAAGCAGAAGATTGAGATGGCATACCACCAAAACGTGGTCGCAATGATGCCGTTGAATTTTGAAATTGTCCGCTTGGCAAGCAACGGGATCTTCGTCCAGCGTTACACGGATCACCCGTTTACGCTGGAGGTGCAGCATATCGCAGAACTGCTTTCACCCAATATACCAAAATGACCTCTATGAAACCGTCCTCCGATGCAAGTCTTGATGCCCTGATTGGAAAGATGAGGTCCGCCGCGTCTCCGTTGAGAGAGCGTCTCATGGATATTCACAGTCGGATCAAGTCCAATGCCGACGGCAAGCTGGCTTGCTACATCCCGGAACTGAGCCGAGTCGACCCTAACTTGTTTGGTGTATCGATCGTCTCGGTGGATGGTCGATCTATTGATGTCGGCGATGCGGATGCCCCATTCACGATCCAGTCGGTTTCCAAGCCATTCGTTTTCGGACTAGGTCTTGAGGATCATGGGCGGGATTATGTCTTATCCAAGATTGGCGTCCAACCGGTTGGGGAAGCATTCAACACGGTCGTCTTGGATGAAGTCTCCAATCGTCCGTACAACCCGATGATCAACGCGGGGGCGATTGCATCGGCGGACCTGATCCAAGGATCGAACTATGCTGAGCGAGTCTCTCGTATGCTGGATATGTTTCGTCGATATTTTGGACACCCAGTTCATATCGACAGCTCTGTCTATGCTTCCGAACGAACGACCGGGCATCGCAATCGGGCCATCGCTCATCTGATGCTGAATTTCGGCATGATTGAACCTCGCATCGAGGAAACGCTCGATCTCTATTTTCAGCAATGCAGCATCCTCGCCACGAGCCACGATCTAGCCGTTATGGGCGCTACCCTTGCGAATCGAGGCGTGAACCCAATCACCGGCGAGCGAGCCATTGACGCATGCTACGTCAAGGACCTTCTGAGCGTCATGTACAACTGCGGCATGTACGACTTTGCCGGAGAATGGGGGTATCGAATTGGAATACCAGCTAAGAGTGGTGTCGGCGGCGGTATCGTAGCCGTCGTCCCAGGTAAGATTGGAATTGGAACGTTTTCACCAAAACTCGATCCCAAAGGAAATAGCGTACGAGGAATTCAGTTCTTCAATGAACTCATCAAGCACTATTCGCTCAATGTCTTCGACCGCGACGAAGATCAGTGCCTTATCCTTGAACACTTTTCCAAGTGATTTTCGAAGGCCGGGCGACTTTACCTGCCGATTCAAACAACCGATCTAACGAGCATTCTTGCGATCGAAGCCTTGCTTTGAAGCTGACTACATCGAACAGGAGTCGTGGCTGGTGAATGTATCGGGGGCCGAGACTCGCTCGCAGGATCCTCTGCGGAATCGCCAAGTCAGACCGAATCCAAGCCAATAGCTTTCCAATGACGACGTCGTAAATGGTCCGAGCTGCTCCGAGTCTAAGAACATGCCTCCACCCATCAGGTCCATGTCGACGCCTGGCAGTACATCCGCGATCCCGAGTCCCAACGACATTCGATTCTGGGAAGTAACCGCCAGCAAAGCTTGAGAGTAATAAACAGCTGGCAGACCTCCAGGCTGTACGACGCCGCCCAAGTTCAGGCCAGGCGTTGGATCCAAAGGATTCTCGGCCCAAACATAGCCAGCTCGCCAACGGTAACGGCCTTGCGTCAACTGGGTTCCGAACTGGAAGACCAATTGGTTGTCGTAAACGGCCCGATACATGTCGGCTTCATCCCAATACTTGTACACCACGTCCATGGCCAACAACAACCTTCCATCGAGCAGCGACGTGTTGGCAATCCCGAAGCCGAGGTTCTCCGGCAGATCCATGCTCACATCCAGCGTCGGATTGAAGTTTAAGACGTTTAGCGATATCGCGTTGTCGAACGTAAAGCTCTGTTTGGTTTGATAGTAGCCGCCGACGGTTGTCGTATCCGTCAACAGATAGTTTGCTCCGAGTGTCCCGCGAAGCGCATAGTCCGGAGTCATGCCCCCGATACCGACGAACGGTCCATCGAAATACGCGATTCCTAGCGATGTCGTCGCACCCAGCGAAAGCCGCTCAGTAGCCTGAACACCCATTGAAACAGGTGCATTCAGCAAGAGGATGGAAGTATTGGTCCCGTTGCTTTGTGGCACCTGTCGGAAGTCAGCGGCTGCTCCAGCCGTCGTGACCATCCCTGCCCCTACCACGACATCGAACCCAAGGATCTCACTCAACTCCTGCGTTACCCCGATGTTGGACAACGGTGTCCCGGGTGCTGTCGACTTGGCCGAAAAGGGCTCAATCACAGGGTTCGGTCCAATCACCGGAAGATTGTTGGTTTGAGTCAGGTTCATGGTTGGCTCAACCCACCCACCACCAAACAAGAATTGTGTTCCTCGAAACTGCGTAAGTGCCGCCGGATTGGCGTTCAATGCACTCGTCAGGTCTTGAGGCCGTGCGATGCTCGTTCCCCCCATCGCGCCCGAGGCAGGCATCAACGTATTGTGAAGCTCCGTCCCAAACGATTGAGCGAACGACGTACTGGGAGCACCGAAACACAAGCTAGCCAACGCTAGCAAACGCACGTGAGTTCGCATGTGAGGAATCCATCCCTGGATAGAACTGATTGCTAAACGGCCGCAAAGAGTGACCGATATCAATCACGTCATCGGCGTTCATCGCAAGGAGCATGAATGATCGCAACGGACCCGTTCCCAGCCTCCCAAATTACCTACCTTCCACTAACAATGCTTCGTCTCAGCATGGTCCAAACTATGGGGTCCAAACCGCGTAAGAATACGTGTTTGCTAAAAAGAATTTCCAGTGAATCATGCGGTAATGCCGTTCTCTTTGCCCCACTGCACATCCGTCTTCGATAGATTGATAGAGAACGTCATTGAAGCGAATGGTCTTTTAATCCCTCTGTGTGTCAATTCTATTCTTGGAGCCAATCATGGTTAGTCGACGTCAATTCATGAACACTTTGCCCGTCTTTGCCATTGCCGCCCAGATGACGTTGGAGTCAGGAGAAACGGTGGCCGCTGCGGCTGTTCCAGCAGACGGACACTTCCACCCCAAAGGCAAGGAGCCTTCCGAATTCACGAAGGCAAAGCTCCGTAAGGCCAAAACGGAGCTGCCCTTCAATGACACTCGCGACTTTGAAGAGCAGAAACGCGGACTGATTGCTCCGATGAAGAAGATGCAAGTTCAAGCCGACGCGGGCAACGTAGCATGGGACATGAATCAGTTCAAATTCCTTGATGAAAAAGAGAGTTTCGATTCTGTCCATCCATCGATGCACCGGATCGGAAAGCTGAATAACAACTACGGTCTCTACGAAGTCATTCCCGGGATCTATCAAGTCCGAGGTTTCGATCTAGCGCAAACCACGTTCGTCCGTGGAAAGACCGGTTGGATTGTCTTCGACGTCTTGGTATCGGCCGAGATGATGCGCGAGGCATGGAAGCTGTTCCAAGAGCACGTTGGCAAGGGACTGCCCGTGACAGCGGTTGTGTATTCTCACTCTCACGGTGATCATTTCGGGGGTGTGCGCGGTGTGGTCGACGAAGCCGACGTGAAGGCGGGCAAGGTCCAGATCCTTGCCCCCAGAGATTTCCTGCAGTTCACGGTTTCAGAAAATGTCTTCGCCGGCAACGCGATGAATCGTCGTTTGTTCTATCAGTATGGAGTGCTGCTGCCGGTAAGCCCTTACGGATACGTGACCCAAGGTTTGGGCCAAGCCATCTCCAAGGGGAACGCAGGGCTCATTGCTCCCACTCGCGTTGTTGAAAAGGACATCGAGGAAATCGAAGTGGATGGCATCCGCATGATTTTCCAGAATACGCCAAATACCGAAGCCCCGTCGGAGATGAATACGTACATCCCTTCGATGAAGGCCCTTTGGATGGCGGAAAATGTCAATGCGACCTTGCACAATATCTACACCCTGCGTGGCGCTTTGGTGCGCGACGCATTGAATTGGTCCAAATACATCAACCAAGCGCTTTACATGTTCGGTCAACAAGCCGAAGTCTTGTTCGGTGCCCACCACTGGCCTCGTTGGGGCAACACGCGTGTACAAGACATTCTGCGTTCCCAGCGCGATCTTTACGCACACATGAACAACCAGGTTTTGCACCTGGCCAATCAAGGCGTGACCATCAACGAGATCCACAACGAATACCGGCTGCCAAAATCGCTGGAACAGAAATGGGAATGCCGAGGCTACCATGGATCGGTGCAACACAATGCGCGAGGCGTCATCAATCGCTACCTCGGTTACTGGGATTGCAACCCAGCCACGTTGATCCCTCTCTCCCCCGATGATTCCGCACCTCTTTACGTTGAGATGATGGGGGGAGCGGCCAAGATTATCGCGCGTGGCAAGAAGCTGCACGATGAAGGCAAGTACGAGTTGGCCGTCGAGATCCTCAACAAGCTTGTCTACGCGGAGCCGAGCAACCAGGAGGCGAAAGATCTTCTCGCGGATTGCTTGGAACAGATCGGGTATCAACAAGAGAATCCTGGACTTCGGAATTCGTTCTTGGCAGGAGCATACGAACTCCGATCGGGTATCCCAGAAGGGGCTTCTCCCAAATCGAGTGGGCCAGATATGGTGCGGGCTATCAGCACCGAGCTGTTCCTCGATTTTCTCGGCATCCGTATGGATAGCCGCAAGGCTGAGGGAATGCGGTTTACTATGAACCTGATCACGCCTGATAACGATGAGAAGTTTGTGGTTGAATTGGAGAACGCAACCCTGACGAGCTTGAAAGGCTACCTTGCAGATAAGCCCGATCTGACCTTGACCATCAATCGCAGCGACTTAGAAAGAACGATGACCGGCGAAAAGACCCTGGAATCTCAGATCAAAGATGGAACCGCCAAGGTGCAAGGAGATGTGACCATTCTGGCCAAACTCGCTGCCACCATGGTCGATTTCGATTCTCGATTCGAGATCCTACCGGGCACGAAGGCCAAGTCCTCTCAGATCCCGCATGCGGATGGTTATGAAGCCGTTCCAGGCCAGACCATTGCCGAATAGCAGCACGTAGAAATACGTTAGGCGTTTATGTCTTAAATATTGGCATTCCGAAACAATGAAGGACTTTCGGATGCCTATTCGGATTAATCCATCCTCGACGCGGCCCGCTTGAGGAAAATCCGGATCAATCCTTGATCCCCTTCACATCGGTACCGATACAACAGGATGGACTCGAAGGATGTCTCCGACCGACGGTAGTATGGATGCTGCCGCACTTCTTTCGCAGCCACCCGATGGAGTGGGAGTGTGGATCCATGGCGTTCCGGTTGACTTCGGATTGGTATCGGCTGAACGCACGCGGGTTTGCATGCGCGTTGCTATTGGCTGGTTCGACGCCCGTGCTTTACGGTCAAGATGAAGCGTTGGTCGAACCCACAACGTACCCAGAGACTTTCGATGACACCGTCACTGGGGATCATGGTCTGTCGGACTTGTTAGGGGACGAAGAACTCGATGGTATGCGGGCGTGGTACAGCGAACAAGGAGCCGGCTCGACGAACAACGCTCCACGATTACCCGACCCACCTGCATTTCGTTTCTCCGGTCGATCGACCCACTTTGGCTTCGGTCTTGATGGTGGGATTCGCGGACCTGTTGCCCCTCCCATCGGCGCACTTCTCGGGCCCGGAGACGTGTTCCTGTATACAGGACGTGGCGAATACGACTTCAATTTCAATCTAGAAAAATTCGGCGGCTTGCCTCATGGAACGCTGTTGATACGTGCAGAGCACTGGTACGGAGAGTTCGGCAACGTCTCGTTGCGCACTGGGGCCTTAACGCCTGCGGTGTTCCCGGCCCTGACACCGGTCGCGCCCGATGGACAGGGAATACCGTACCTCACCAATTTCTTGGTGACGCAGCCTCTCTCGGAATCGCTCATCCTCTACGGCGGCAAGAAAGACGTACTTGGGGGAGCCGATCAAAATGACTTTGCAGGCGGAGATGGAACGAGTCAGTTCGTCAATCAAGCCTTTGTCGCCAACCCCGCTTTTCTGTTGGC